>JAEUIL010000258.1 GCA_016794255.1 Planctomycetaceae bacterium
CGAAGTTGACGGTCGAAGCCCGCGGCGAGATCGCGTCACTGGCCGACACGATCAACGGCATGATCGACACGCTGGCGACCTTCGCCGAACAGGTGACGACCGTGGCTCGCGAGGTGGGCGTGGAAGGCAAACTCGGCGGTCAAGCAAGCGTGCCGGGTGCCGCCGGTACGTGGAAAGATTTGACCGACAATGTGAATCAGTTGGCCGCGAATCTTACGACGCAAGTCCGGGCTATCGCCGAGGTGGCCACCGCGGTCACCAAAGGCGATCTGACACGCTCGATCAAAGTCGAAGCTCAAGGAGAAGTCGCGGCGCTGAAGGACAACATCAACGAGATGATCGTGAACCTCAAGGACACGACGCTCAAAAACGCCGAGCAAGATTGGCTGAAGACGAACCTCGCCAAGTTCAGCCGCATGTTGCAGGGCCAAAAGGACATGCTCACGGTCGGTCGGCTCATTCTCTCCGAGCTTGCTCCGGTCGTGTCGGCCCAGCATGCCGTGTTCTATACCTACGGCACACTTGGCGATCGGCCGTGTCTGACGCTCTTGGCCAGCTATGCCTACGAACGGCCGGGCGACGTGGGCAAACGCATCGATCTGGGGCAAGGGATCGTCGGCCAATGTGCGCTCGAGAACAAGAAGATCGTGCTCACGAATGTGCCGCCGGAATACATTCGCATCTCGTCGGGTCTCGGTGGCGCGGCGCCGGTCAATATCATCGTGCTACCGGTGGTCTTTGAAGGGCAAGTCAAAGCGGTCTTGGAACTCGCCTCGTTCGAGCGATTTAATCCCACGCACCAAGCATTTCTCGATCAGCTCACCGAGAGTATCGGCATCGTGCTCAACACGATCGAAGCCAACATGCGGACCGAGGATCTGCTCACACAGTCGCAGTCGTTGGCGAACGAACTCGGCAGCCGACAAGAAGAGTTGCAACAGACCAACCAAGAGCTGCAAGAAAAGGCCCGGCTGCTTGCGTTTCAGAACGTGGAAGTCGAACGCAAGAGCGCCGAAGTGGAACAAGCCCGACAGGCGCTCGAAGAAAAGGCCGAGCAGTTGGCGCTCACGTCGAAGTACAAATCCGAGTTCCTCGCCAACATGTCGCACGAGCTGCGCACGCCGCTCAACAGTTTGCTGATTCTCTCGGATCAACTCTCGAAGAATCCCGACGGCAATTTGTCGCTCAAGCAAACCGAGTACGCCAAGACCATTCACTCCTCGGGCAATGACCTGTTGATGCTCATCAACGACATTCTCGACCTCTCCAAGATCGAGTCGGGCACCGTCGTGCTCGACATCGGCGAGCTCCGGTTTGCCGATCTGCACAATTACGTCGAACGCACTTTCCGTCACGTCGCCGAGACCAAGAACGTCGACTTCATCGTCGAACTCGACCCGTCGCTGCCGTACACCATCACGACCGACAGCAAACGTCTGCAACAGGTCATCAAGAACCTGCTCTCGAACTCGTTCAAGTTCACACATCGCGGGCAAGTACGTCTGAGCATGCAAGTGGCCCACGGCGGCTGGCATCCCGACAACGAGAACCTGAACTCGGCCGGCTGTGTGCTCGGCATCTCGGTATCGGACACCGGCATCGGCATTCCGACCGAGAAGCAACACATCATCTTCGAGGCGTTCCAGCAGGCCGACGGCAGCACGAGCCGCAAGTATGGCGGCACCGGTCTGGGGCTCGCGATCAGTCGCGAGATCGCCCGGCTGCTGGGTGGCGAAATCGGTTTGGTGAGCAAGCAAGGCGAGGGGAGCACGTTCACACTGTACGTGCCGCAGAACTTTGTGCCGCAAAAGGTGCTTCGCCGTCCGGTCGCGCAGCATCTGCAAGCGGCGCTCAGCAAACCGACCGAGATTCGCCCGCGACCACTGCCCGAAGCGTCGGTCGTCGAGCCGGTGAATCGCACGAGCCAAGTGGGCGACGATCGCCACGCGATTCAAAGCGACGACCGTGTGTTGTTGATCGTCGACAACGATGTCGAATTCGCCAACATCGTGCTCGAAGTCGCTCGCAAGGCCGGTTTCAAGGGATTGATCGCCCCCTCGGGCGCGTTCGCCTTGGCGCTCGCGGCCGAGTTCATGCCGCATGCCGTGATGCTTGACATCTCGCTGCCCGACGTCGACGGTTGGCGCGTGCTCAAGCGTCTCAAAGGTGACCTCAGCTTGCAGCATATTCCGGTCTACGTCGTCTCGACAATCGATCAACCGGAACGCGGTCTGGAACTCGGCGCCGAGGGGGTGCTCTCGAAGCCGATTCAGACCGAAGGCGCGCTCAAGGAGTTTCTCGCCGCCGTGCGTCGCCGGGTCGAACGAATCGAACGACAGATCGTGGTGTTCGAGCCCGATCTCGACCGCGCGAAACAGTTCACCGAACTGATCGGTGGACCCGACGTGCATATTCTCGAAGTCGACAGCGCTCAGACGTTGTTGAACGTGTTGCACAGCCTGCCGGTCGACGTGATCGCGATTGCGGGCGAGTTCCCGGATATGTCGTTCGAGTCGTTTGCCGAGAAGATTGCCACCGACGGCTCGCATTCGGCGATCCCGCTATTGTTGCTCGATAGCGCCGCTGCCGCCGATCAAGCAACCGACGAGCTGCGGTCGCCGCGAGGCTTTAAGCTGCGCCGCGTCCATTCGGCCGACGAACTGATCTACGAAACGGTGCTCAATCTCGGCCGATCGGTCAGCGTGTATGCCGAAGTCTGTCGTGATTTGGTGCGGCGGTTGAACGATCCCCACACGCTGTTGGCTCAGAAGAAGGTGCTGATCGTCGACGACGACATTCGCAATATCTTCGCGCTCACGAGCATTCTCGAACGTTATGACATGCTGACGATTCCTGCCGAGACCGGCCACGATGCGATCAAGTTGCTGCAGTCGACGCCCGACATCGACATCGTGCTGATGGACATCATGATGCCCGAGATGGATGGGATCGACACGATGAAGGCGGTTCGGCAGGTGCCGCGGCTCAAGAAGTTGCCGATCGTGGCGGTCACGGCCAAGGCGATGAAGGGCGATCGCGAGAAGTGCATCGAAGCCGGTGCCTGGGACTATCTTTCCAAGCCGGTCGATGCGGACCAACTGTTATCCGTACTCCGCGCCTGGCTCACGAAGTAAATCATGACAACGTGCGACAAGGCCAAAATCCTGATCGTCGACGATGTCCCCGAGAAGCTGCTCTCCCTGCGAGTGGTGCTCGAGGGGCTCGAGCAAATTCTGATTTGCGTCAACTCGGGCGAAGCGGCATTGCGGCGGCTGCTGACCGATGACTTTGCAGTCATTCTGCTCGATGTCAACATGCCGGGGCTCGACGGTTTTGAAACGGCCACGCTCATTCGCCAGCGTCAGCGGTCCGAGCACACGCCGATCATTTTTCTCACGGCCTTTCCCGACGACACGTTTGCCGCGCGGGGCTATTCGTTGGGCGCGGTCGACTACATTTTAACGCCGGTCATTCCCGAGGTGCTCAAGGCCAAGGTGTCGGTGTTCGTCGATTTATTTCGCATGGCGCAACAAATCAAACGCCAGGCCGAGGAACGGGTCGCACTGGCTCAAGAACACGCCGCGCGTGTGGCCGCCGAACGCGCCAGCCGTGCCAAGAGCGAGTTTCTCGCGAATGTCAGTCACGAGCTACGGACACCCATGAACGCCATCATCGGCATGACCGATTTGGCACTCGAAGAGGACGTTTCCATGCTCGTCCGCGAGCATTTGGAGATGGTGCAATCCAACGCCCGGGTGTTGCTCGAGTTGCTGAACGAGATTCTCGATTTCTCCAAACTCGAGTCGGGCAAGTTCACGCTCGATTCGGTGCCCTTTAACTTGCGCGAGGTGATTCACGAGTTGAGCGAAACGCTCAGTTATCGCGCGGCCGATAAGGGCTTGGAGTTCGTGACGCGGATCACCGATGATTCGCCCGACTCGTTGCGCGGTGATCCGCTGCGATTGCGGCAGGTGCTCATGAATCTGCTCGCCAATGCGATCAAGTTCACCGAGGCGGGCCGGGTGTCGCTGGATGTGGCGATCGAGAGTCAAAGCTTGCGTGAAGTGCGACTACGATTCACCGTCACCGACACGGGCATCGGCATTTCGCCGCAAGATCAGGAGCGTATCTTTGCACCGTTCACTCAGGTGGATGCTTCGAGCACGCGGCGTCACGGCGGCACCGGATTGGGGTTGGCGATTGCCTCGGATCTCACGCGCGCCATGGGAGGCACGCTGTCGCTCAAGAGCGAGTTGGGGCGCGGCAGCGTGTTTTCTTTCGTGTTGCCGCTCGCGATTGAACCGGCGACGCCGCAGCCGGCACCGTCGCGAACTCCGGTCGAATCCCCCGCGCCGCGAGATGGCAAACCGTCGAACGGACGAAACGGCCAACAGATGCGGGTCTTGCTCGCCGAGGACATGCCGGCCAATCAGAAATTGATTTTGCAGGTGCTCGGCAAGCGGGGGCATGTCGTCGAGGTGGCCGCGAATGGTCGCGAGGCGGTCGAACTGGCGACGCACGCCCATTTCGATCTGATCTTGATGGATTTGCAAATGCCGACGATGGATGGCTTCCAAGCCACGGCGGACATTCGCAAATCGCCCCTGAACGCCCAGGTGCCTATCGTTGCCCTCACGGCTCACGCCATGCCCGGTGATCGCGATCGCTGCCTCGAAGCCGGCATGGACGATTATCTTGCCAAACCGCTCGATGTGCGTAAGCTCGTGACCGTCGTCGAATCGTGGGCCCACGGCCGCTAACGAATTAGCTCGCGGGTCCTTCTTGTCGAGCGACCTGATACTTACGCAAGGCCGCCTTCAATTGAGTGACGGCCGATTCAAGCTCGCCGACAATTGCACTGGCCGATCGCGACTGCTTTGCACGAGCCGATTCTTCGAGCGCCATCGCGGCATTGACAGCCCGTTGGGCCCCGAAGTTGGAACAGAAGCCCTTCAAGCTGTGAGCGGCGAGCACGACCGCGGCGTTATCGCCATTGGCCAGACCATCACGGATCCGCCCCAATAGCATGTCGCCATCTTCCATAAAGAAGTCGATCAAGTCGGTGAATAAACCCTGATCGCCGCCCAAGCGATGCAGCGTCCCTTGATAGTCGAAAATGTTCGAGGTGCCCGTCTGGTTGGTTTTTGGTTCGGTAGGCATGGTAACTCCTTCGGGCGGATCAGAGCATGTTATACCGGCACTTCGGGTCTGCCGACGAGACTTTCGACCAGGGCAATCAGTTCATCACGCCGCACTGGCTTTGGTAAGACCCGTTCCACACCTGCCGCAATCGCGGGAAACACCGTATTGATCGTCGTAAAAGCGGTCAAAAAGATGCCAATCGTCTCGGGATGCAGGTCATGGATGCGGCGAAAAAGCTCGACACCATCCATTTCGGGCATCTCGAAGTCCAGTACCACGAGCGCATATGGTTGCTTTTCGACCAGCTTGAGCGCTGCTGCACCACCATCAGCCACATCCACGGTGTATCCCTGATCGGCCAGGATTTTGCTCGCGAGTAATCGATTGATACGATCATCATCGACCACCAGCAGACGGATCGGGGACATAACCTGTTCCTTGGCCAGTGAAATACTACGGATAGTCTGCGTATGTCAGGCTGGGCAAACGATGTGCCAGCGGGAACACGCGGATTACGCTGGCCCTTTCACCGCTGTGCGTGTGGCAGGTGCCCCGTTCTGCCGATGTGAAAAATAAGTTGAATTGCCCGTACCATTCGTGCGCTCAAGTAACTTCTCCCATTTCCCACTTCACAGCTGCCATTGAATGTTTACGACCGTGCGTCGAAGAGTCAGAACACGCTTTGCATCATTTGACACCAACAAGCGCGATTGGCTCGCCATTTGCATCGCCCACCCCCCGACACAATTGCCGAGTGCCCCGGTCAACGATGCGCGGCCGCTCGGAAGTACGGGGAGTGAGTGCCTATGGTGAGAACGATTTGGGGGTAAAGACGGCTTCTGGCTTCTTACCTCGACCATGCTAATAATTGTCTTTCGATAGGCTCGTCCCCGAAGCAATCGTCCCCTTCTTTCGATTGAACTAGGACCAGGACTGAAAGTTATGCCCACATTGCTCGCGATCGACGACGACCGCGCCGTGTTGCACATGATCCGTGAGACGTTCAAGAACCTGCCCATCACCGTGGTCACGGCGGGCGACGTCGAAGATGGCATGGAGCTGGTCAACCGCGGCGTGGATGTTGTGCTGCTCGATATCATGTTGCCCGACATCTCGGGTCTCGAAGCGGCAGAAAAGCTACACGCTTTGGACCCGAAGTTGCCCGTGATCTTCATGACCGCGATGGGCACCAGTCATACCGCGATCGAAGCCATGAAGCTGGGCGCGTATGACTATCTCATCAAGCCGCTCGACTTGCCGAAGCTGCGCGACCTGGTCATGCGGGCCCTCGAGATTCGCCGGCTGATGAGCGTGCCGGTCGAGATGGCCCAGAGCGTGCCGGCACCAGTCGATAGCGACCACATCGTCGGTCGCAGTCCGATCATGCAAGAAGTGTTCAAGGCGATCGGCCGTGTGGCACCGCAGAATGTGACGGTCCTCATTCATGGCGAAAGCGGCACGGGCAAAGAGCTCGTGGCCCGCGCGATCTATCACCACGGCAAACGGGCCGATAAGCAGTTTCTCGCCGTCAACTGTGCGGCCATTCCCGACTCGCTGCTAGAAAGTGAATTGTTCGGCCACGAGAAAGGCTCGTTTACCAGTGCCGACTCGCGGCGGATCGGCAAGTTCGAGCAGATCTCGGGCGGAACGATTTTTCTCGACGAGATCGGCGACATGTCGCCCCTGGTGCAGAGCAAAGTGTTGCGGGTGCTGCAAGAACAACGCTTCGAGCGCGTCGGTGGTACTGAGACGATCAAGACCGACGTGCGGATCATCGCCGCTACGAATCGCGATCTCAAACAACTCGCGGCCGAGGGGAAGTACCGCGAAGACCTGTACTACCGTCTCAACGGCTTCACGATCAAGCTGCCGCCGCTGCGTGAACGGGGCGACGATATTCTGTTGCTCGTGCATCACTGTTTGCAACGGTTCAAACGCGAGCTCAACAAGCCCGAGGTGCATAGCATTTCGCCCGAGGCGATGGAGTTGCTCGCCGATTACTCGTGGCCCGGCAACATTCGTGAACTCGAAGCGGTGATGCGCCAAGCGTTGCTGCAAACGACGGGCTCGGTGATTTTGCCTGAGTTTCTGCCCGATTCGGTGTTGAGCGGCGACTCGCAACCGGCGCCGATCGAATTGGAATCGATCACGGAATGCGACATGCGTTCGTTCCTCGACGCGCGGTTGCGAGACGATTCGGCCCGCGATATTTACGCCGAAGCTGTCGAGACCATGGAACGCTACGTCGTGGCCCGGGTGCTAAGTCATACCAAAGGAAATCAATCGCGGGCTGCCAAGTTGCTCGGCATCACACGCGGCAATCTGCGCAAGAAGATTCGCACGCTGCACATTTCGTTGGGGACGACCGTCTCGGTCGAAGACGAAGATGACGAGACGGGTGCGGTTGCGGTCGACTCACCTGCGGTCACATCCTGAACCGCGGTGGTGTCTGAGAGCATCAACTGACATCCGGTTCCATCTGCGCTTGCGGTCGGCTCCGCGTCGCCAACGAAGCGAGCAGATCGCGCAACGCGTGGAAGTCGACGGGTTTGATCAGATGGTGATCGAAACCGGCTTCGAGGGCTTCGCGGCGATCGCTGTCTTGGCCGTAACCGGTGAGCGCTACGAGAATCATGTCGGCCAACTGCGGCTCGCGGCGGAGTCGTTGAGCCAACTGATAGCCATCCACGCCGGGCATCGCGACGTCCGAGATCACAATATCGGGCCGTTCTGAGCGGGCCAGATACACAGCCTCGGCACCATCAAAGACGACCTTGACCTGTTGCCCCATCGCTTCGAGCAACCGACCGAGCGTATAGGCCGCGGCGCGCGTGTCGTCGACAACCAAGATGCGTCGCACGGGCAGTTCGCATTGCGGGACGGGAGCGGAAGCAGCCGGCGCTTTGGGCCGCGGTCGAACTGACTCTTCGACGAGCGGCAAGCGCACGATGAATTCGCTGCCGGTGCCGGGGCCCGCGCTGTGAGCCTCGATCCGGCCGCCGTGCAATTGCACGAGGCTCTTGGCGAGCGCGAGACCAATGCCCAGCCCGCCTTGCGAATGACTCAGATTGCGGTCGGCCTGCGCGAACATGTCGAAGACCCGCGGCAGCATCGACGGCGGAATGCCCAACCCGTTGTCACGCACCGAGATCACGGCTTCGTCCCCTTCTTGTCGCACATGCAGCCAGATTTGTCCGCCGTGATTCGTGTACTTGGCCGCGTTGTTGAGCAAATTGGCAATCACTTGAGCGAGACGCACCAGGTCGGCATCGAGCATCATCGGCTGCGGCGGCAGCGATATCGCCAGCTGATGACCGGCGGCGTCGATCGCGGGCCGACTGGTTTCGACGGCGCTGCTGATGACCGCGGCCAGATCGACACGCTCCTTGCGCAGTTCGATCTTGCCACGGGTGATCCGTGAGACCTCGAGCAAATCGTCGACGAGTCGGACCATGTGATTGACTTGCCGCTCCATGATGTCGCGCACACTTTCGACCACCGGCGGCAAATCGGTCGACAGACGCAGCAGATGCAGCGAGTTGCTGATCGGCGCGAGCGGGTTGCGAAGTTCATGTGCGAGCATCGCTAGAAACTCGTCCTTGCGGCGATCGGATTCGCGCAATTGAGCGTAGAGCCGGGCGCTCTCGATGAAGTCGACGGCCTGACGCACGCACAGATCGATCAGGTGCAACTCGCGATTACTCGGATAGTGCGGTTCGCGGAAGTACATCGACAGCACGCCCAATACGTCACCGGAGTGCGTGACCAGCGGCGTGCAATGCACCGCGCGAAAGCCGGCGATCCGCGCGGCCTCGCGATGCGGCTCGAACAACGGATCGCTATCCGTGTCTTCGATTACCACGCGGCGCGCTTCGCGAAAACTCAGTTGGCACACACCCTCGGCGGTGGTCAGCGGTTCGAGCAGCCGCCGGGCTTCGTCACCCAGGCCGATATAAACTGTCGTGTGCAGCGCGTGCCCGTCGTTATCACACAGCGAAAGCTGGCCTAGTTCGGTCCCCTCGATGGTCGCGGCGGTGCGCAGCGTTTCGTGCAGAATCTCGTCGAGTTCCAAGGTCTTCGACAAATGCAGGCTCATCTGATGCAGCCGCCGCAGGTCGGCCAACTGCACGCCCAGTTCGTCTTTCAAAGAGGTAATCGCATCGGACGAGCGTTTCATGTCGTCGATGTCGATCGAACAGCCCATCAAGCCGAGGAACTTGCCATCGGGCGCGAACCGTGGCACGCCCGATGAACGCAGCCAACGGTATTCGCCATCGGCGCGACGAAAGCGGAACTCGGTCTCGAACGGCTCGTGTCGCTCCAGAGCGCGTTGATAGCCATGCATATAGCGCGGGCCATCGTCGGGATGCACGAAGTCGCTCCAGTTCAGCCCCTGGACTTGTTCCAAGCTGCGACCCACATAGCGCAGATACGCACTGTTGACGAACTCACAGCCGTGCGTGCCATGGACCCAGATCAGCGCCGGCGCGTTGTTGGCCAAGTTGCGGAACCGGGCCTCGCTTTCGCGCAGCGCCTCTTCGAGTTCTTTCGACCGTGTGATGTCGTGGATCACCGCCACCCAACCATCCGGCCGCGCGGGCGGAATATCAGGATACGTCGGGACATAGACCGCCTGGACCCAACGATTGCCGATCGTGCGAAACGGCACGGGCATATCGAATTCGACCCGTTCGCCCGCCAACGCGCGGTCGACATAGCCGCGAATGGCGTCGTAACCCTCTTGGCCCACAATGTCGACAATCGATTGCCCGACGATTTGCTCGGGCGACAGGTTGAGCCACGCGGCAAAGCGGCGGCTGACCCACGTGTAGCGGCCCGCGGCGTCGCACTGAGCGACGGCAGCGGCCATCGTATCGGTCACGATCTGCAGTTGGCGCTCGCTTTTTTGCAGCGCGGTCTCGGCCCGTTTTTGCCGTGTGATGTTGCGTGCGATCTTGGACGCCGCGACGATCTGATTCGAGGCATCGCGAATGGGTGAGATCGTGACGGAAATGTCGATGAACTCGCCGGACTTGGCGACCCGCACGGTCTCGTAATGTCGGATCGGCTCGCCATGGCGCAAATGCGAGAGAATCGTCTGCTCTTCGTGAATACGATCGGCGGGAATGATCAGCGTGATCGGTTGGCCCACGGCCTCGGCGGCGGTGTAGCCGAAGAGCCGCTCGGCGCCCTGATTCCACGACAAGATCACGCCATCGAGCGTCTTGCTGACGATCGCGTCTTCCGAGGACTCGACGATCGACGCCAAGTGGGCTTGTTCGATGCTCGACGCTTTTTGCGTCGTGACATCGACGAGCACATTCACCGCACCGATTACGCTACCCGCAGCATCGCGGAGCGGCGTGGCATGAGCCAGCACAAACACGCGCGTCCCGTCAGGCCGCTCGATGATGATTTCCTGCTGATGGTATTGCTCGCCGGTTTCGAGTGCCTGCGCCATCCAGCACTCGGCATGATCGAGCGGCGACCCCGCGGAGTTGTAGAGCCTGAACGAACCGCAGAATCGTTCGCTGGGATCGTTCAAGCGCGGCTCACGCCCCCAGAGGCGCGCTGCTGCGGCGTTGAAATACGTGATCAGACCGGCACGATTACAGGTATAAGCGCCGACCGGCAGGTGTTCCCATAAGCGGCGAAACTGCAACTCCGTCGAGTTGGCGTTCTCAGGCGACAGAGCATCCCCTTCCATCCGCAAAGTCCTTGCACCCCGGTTCTCGTTTTCAATCGCATGACGGTTGACCGCATGTCAACCCGCGCTCCAACGTAAACGACATTATATCGCCCGCCGCGGCGCGTCGATGGACAACGTCCCCATTCGCTGCACTTTTAGGAGATTTCACGGCTGCTGAACGCAGCGCGAGCAGTGGTCGATTTATTACCAACTTGGCCGTGCCGTGAACAGCCAGCGCGAGCGCGACCGGTGCCCGGATAAAAAGTCAATTGGGCAACCGTTACTTCCAATTGCATAGCCCGCTACGACTTCTGCCACGACATCTCACTTGGTACACCGCAGTATGCTACGAGCCCGGATTGCTTTGTCGCAGTTCGGAATACCAATTGCACGTTCACGACGGCCCGTCATGGGAGCCTGTTTGTTCATCTCGAATCAAGGAAGTTATCGAACATGTCATTGTCCACGCTCGAGTTGCCAGAGGTCACGTTCGCACCTGTCGATAGTCAAATTCGCGAACGTGTGCAGCGAGCCTTGCAATCCAGTGGATATCGCCCGTTGCAGCGGATTCGTTGCCACGTCGATGGTGGAGTCGTCGAACTGCAAGGTCGTCTGCCGACCTTCTATCTCAAGCAATTGGCCCAATCGCTGGTGGTCAAGTTGGGGGAAGTGCAGGCCGTGAACAACACGATCGAAGTCGGTTGATCGATCGGCCCGCGGCGAGAGCGGCAGCTCCCCAACTTTGGCATGCGATGTGCCACCTCTCGATGATGTCGGATGGATCGTACATCACCAGTCGAGGAGCTCAGCCATGGACACGCGCATCTTGTTGATGATCGGCATCGTGATCGCGAGCGGCCTGCTGGTCGCTGCCGCCCCGCTCAACCCGGCCGAGAAAAGTCACTCCGGCGTCGTCATCTCGGTCGGAGTGGGCAAGCTCGTCTTGGCTGATTCAGAGGGAAACAACGAGGTCGCGCTGGCCATCTCGGACCGGACCTCGGTGACGCTGGATGGCGCGCCCGCCAAGCTGCTCGATCTCATGAAAGGGGACATGGCCGCGGTCACGATTGGCGACGACGGCGTGGTCGTGAGTGTGAATGCCAAGCGCGACAAGAAGAATGTGGTTCGCGCTTCCGATGATTCGGATCACGCCCTAGCGAGCTACTAAACTCGTGCGTCACGGCTGACCGCTGTTCTCCCCCACCAGTGCCTCGCGGACTGGCTCGCGCAGCACATTCGCAAACCCATCGCGGAGCCATGTCGTCGCCAGCGCCATCGCCCCGCGGGTCGCACTCGTTTGCGCCAGGCTGTTGAGCATGACGAAGTCGTGGATCGTTCCTTGAAACCGCGCGGCGATCACGGCGACGCCCGCGTCGCGCAGTTGGTCACCATATGCTTCCCCTTCGTCGCGTAACACATCGACTTCGGCCGTGATGATCAACGCCGGTGGCAATCCGCGCAGCTCGTCGAGCGTGGCGCGCAGCGGTGACGCCGTGGGCAACGCCCGTTCGGCAGGGGCCGTGGTGTATTGATCCCAGAACCACATCATCGCATCGCGGCGCAAGTAGTTTCCCGCGGCGAATTGCCGATACGACTCGGTTTCGAACCCCGCGTCGGTCACGGGATAGAACAGCAATTGGCGTTCAAAATTGAGTTCACCCCGCTGTTTGGCCATGATCGTCAGGGCCGCGGCCAGATTGCCGCCGACACTGTCGCCCGCCACTGCTAAGCGGGATGGATCCAGATTCCACTCCTGACCATGCTCCGCGATCCAGGCGGCGACCGCGTAGCACTCTTCGAGCGCCACCGGATATTTCGCCTCGGGCGACAAGCTGTAATTGGGAAACACGACGGCCGCTTGCGAACGCACGCACAACTCGCGAATCAGCCGGTCATGAGTCTGGGCGCTGCCAAACACCCAACCGGCTCCGTGGATGTACAGGATCACCGGCTGTGCGATTCGCGAGTGCAACGGTCGCAACACGCGGATCGAAACGTGTCCGCGGGGACCGCCGTCGATGTGGAGATCCTCGACGATCACGTCCGGTTTGGCGATCGGCCCCGACTGCAATTGCTCGAGAAACTCGCGCCCCTTTTCGGGACCCAAGTCGAACAAATACGGCGGATTCGCGGTTTGGTCGACCACGACTTGGGCTTCGGGTTCGAGTTGAAATTCGATTTTGGACATCGTCGCACCCCTGTTCGGGTCAAAGTGTGGAGTCGAGCAAGCCATCACGGCGTGCAACCGTCGTACCAAGCGACCCGTGAGCAAGTCGCATGGACTTACCAGCGGTGGTCGGTCAAAATGCTGGGGCTCGCCGGTCTAACTCTCCCACCGTATTTGCCCGAGGAACCTGTCATGCCATCGCGAATTTGCACCTCTGCACTCTTAATGCTCGCGGCGTTGACGCTCCTGCCGGGGTTGGTTTGCGGCGACGAAGGCTTGTGGCTCACCGACTTTGAGAAGGCTCAGGCTCAAGCCAAAGCGGAGAAGAAGTTGCTGCTGGTCGACTTCACCGGCTCGGATTGGTGCCCGCCGTGCATGCGGCTCAAGCAAGAAGTGTTCGACGGCGCGAAGTTCCAGGCCGAGGCCCCGAAGCAGTTCGTGCTCGTCGAGTTGGACTTCCCCAACTCGAAGGAACAGCCCGAGGAGTTGAAGTTGCAAAACCGCTTGCTGCAACGTCGCTACGGCATCACCGGTTTTCCCTCGGTACTCATCATGGACCCCGCGGGCAACAAGATCACCAAGACCGGCTATCGTCCCGGCGGCGACGAAGCGTATGTGAAGCACTTGCAGGAACTCGTCGCCACGTACGAGGGACTCGCCGCGCTGCGGGGCAAGCTCGACGGGCTCACCGGTCTGGCTCGGGCCAAGCAGCTTGACGATATCGTGGCGAGCATCGAGAAACTTGGCAGCGAGGGAGACGAGGCGCAGAAGCTGAGCCAAGAAGTGATCGAACTCGACAAGGACAACCAGGCCGGTCTGAAGGTCAAACACGCGTATCGGCTCGTGATGGCCGAGGCGAAGAATCTGCTGCAACAACGCAAGACCGACGAGGCGCAGGTGGCCATCGACAAGGCGTTGGCCTTGGAGGGGATCACGCCCGAGCAGAAGCAGCAAGCACACTTCAGTCTCGGCGAGTGCTACTTTGCCTCGAAAAATTATGCCCAGGTGCTCAAGTGTCTGGAGAATGCCCACGCCGCCGCGCCGATGAGCGACATTGCCGCGAACCTCAAGCAAATGATCGAACGTTTCGCCCCGTTGGCCGAGGCTCAGGCGAAAGTCAACGCATTGAAAGTGAAGCTCGCGTCGGCCGAGGGACTCGAGCGCGCGAAGCTGCTCGATGAATTGATCGAGGCGACGAAGAAGTCGGGTCGCATCACGCCCAACTCGCCCGAGACGCAACAAATCGAGGCGTGGAAAGAAGAGATTCTTGCGCTCGATAGCGACAACAAAGCCGGGCTCAAAGACAAGTACTCGAAGTAACCGGTCAACCGCTTACAACGCGCGGCGATACCGCTTGCCCTTCTTCGCCGGTCGCGAACCATTGTCGTCGCCCGGCGGGTTGTCGGCGGGAGTCGGCGACTCGGCCGCGGGTGCTTCGGCGGCTCGTGATTCCGTGGGGGTCGAGCCGTCGTTGACGCGATACTTCGACGGGATCGTTGCCGCGGCAGCGTCGGAAGCGGCGTTCGCGGCTTGGCGTGCCTGATGATCGCGCTGACGAGCATGATCGCCCACGCCCGGCATCTCGGCCCGTTCGAGCAGGCGGTTGATCCGCACCTCGATCCGCGTCAGTTCAGCCCCTTCCTCCGGCGTGACAAACGAGTACGCTACCCCTTCGCGTCCCATCCGGCCCGTGCGACCGACGCGATGCACATAGTCGTCGCAGAACTCGGGAATATCGTAGTTAACGATGTGCGAGATGTTGCTCACGTCGATGCCACGCCCCACGACGTCGGTAGCAACCAAGTAGCGCATCTTGCCTTCGCGGAAGCGGAGCATCGCTCGATCGCGCTGACTCTGATTGAGATCACCGTGAATCGCGCCGACGTGATCGACCCCCAGATGCTTTTGCAGCCGGGTGTAGACTTTCTCAGTGCCGCGCTTGGTGCGACAGAAGACGATCGCCTGCCGAGGTTGCTCGCGTTCGAGCAGTTTGAGCAGCAGCTCGAATTTTTGTTCGCCAGGGACCGTGAAGTAGTACTGATCGATCGTTTCCACGCTGACTTCGTTGGCCGAGAAGTTCAACGTTTCGTTGTCACGCATATAGCGCTTGGCGAGACGTTCGACTTCCTTGGGCACCGTCGCACTGAGCAGCAAAGTCTGACGCGATTGCGGACAGCGGCGGAGGATGTTTTCAATGTCGGGCCGAAAGCCGATGTCGAGCATGCGGTCCGCTTCATCGAGCACCGCGAGCCGCAAGTGGTCCAACTGCAACGCTTGGCGATCGAGCAGATCGATCACTCGGCCCGGCGTCCCCACGACCACATCGGCACCCTTCTTGAGCTTCTCGATCTGGCCGCGAATCGGCTTGCCGCCGTAGGCTGCCATCACATGCACGCGGCGACCATGGCCGAGCTTGATGAACTCGTCGCGCACTTGCACGGCCAACTCGCGGGTCGGCACGAGCACAATCGCCTGCGGACCTTGCGAGTGCTTGTGCAGTTCGAGCTTCTCGAGAATGGGAATCGCAAACGACGCGGTCTTGCCGGTGCCCGTGCGGGCCTGGGCCATCACGTCGACTCCGGCCAAGGCACGCGGAATCAAACCGGCTTGGACGGGGGTGGGCTGCTCATATCCGGCCAAATTCAGGGCCGACAGCATGACAGCAGACAAACCGAGCGTTGCAAATCCAGAGGGCTCGGAGGAATTGGGGTCTTCTGGCTGGGGCGGCTTCACCGCACTCGTCTCAAATTAGGGGACGGCTCACGTTTAACGCTTCCACCCAGATTACCCCGTAGCTGGGGGTTGGTCAACGGGCGAACGTGGGAAGTCGGTCCGGAACGGCTGTCCGGGCAAAGAAAAAGCCGGCCCGTTTCGCGCCGGCTGGGTGTGAATGCATCGTAACCGAGGGGAGCGTAGCGCTTCCGATCGTTAGCTCACGGTGACTTCATCGACCACATTCACCACGCCGGCCACGCGGCGAATGGCGTGATGGCAAAGCTGCTTCTCGTAGAAACTGTTGACCCGGCCACGCAGCACAACCGTGCCGCTGTTGGCCTCGACGTGCAAATGTCGCAAGCCCGGGACATGCCGCCCGTGCAAGAAATTGACCACACGGCGTTCCAAATCACGATCCGATTGCGCTGTTGCTACCATCGCCTGCATCACCTTGTTGATTCGAATTCCTGAATCATCCCGGCGACGTTGGCACACACGGCCAACTCGCTCGCCTCAGGACATACGTCTATCGGCAACTCATCTCCGACACATGATCTTGCAAGCAACGTGCCACATCGCGTCCTGAATCAAACGTGGCTCGCAAGACCTTTCGTATCATACGGTGCGAAGCGAGATTAGCTCAGTCAGCTTTTAATTAGCTTGGAATCAGCCCGCGATGAAATGGTGCGCGCTAGCGTGCAAGCATGCCACATCGCTGGGCTCGCAGTGAGACGTTTCTAAGCAAACGTGCTCAGCAAACGGGGGAGTCCACCAATGGCGAGATGCGAGCCCATCACGCGAATCCATCAGGCGATGAGCACGCAGCGCGCCGCAGGGCTCAAGTGTGCGTTAACGCTTGAGCTTCGCCAGCGTCTCGATCGCCTGCGCTTTGACCGGTGCTGGCGCGTCGCCGGTCGCGAGTGACTCGACAGCTTTCTGCAACGTGTCGAGCGGCAGCTTGCCGTCGGGCTTCGCCAGCATCTCGATCGTGCGCAGGGCGTTGATCTGCACGGCCATGCGCTTCTGGGGAATGTCCTGTTTGTCCTCGTCGGTCTCGGCCGACACCGGAGCGTCGGCCGCGAGCATTTCCGTGAGGACGTCAACGGCCCGGGCGTCGCCCCGCCGGGCGAGCATCAGCGCCGCGTTGTAACGGACATCGGGCGTCGAGTCTTGCAGCAAACGGCCCAAACCGGCTCGGGCGGCTTCGGTATCGAGCGCACTGTAGGCGAACGCGGCCGTCGAGCGGAGCAGCGGTTTGTCATCTTGCGCCGCTTGATCGATCACGGCCTGAATCTTGTCGGCCGAGGCTGCACGCTCCGCCGGATTGGCGTCGATGTACACGGCAATCGATTTCAACGCCGCGAACCGAACCGACTTCTCGGCTTCGCCCTTCTCTTTGGTCGAAGCCTCGAGCAGTGCCGGCAACACGTCGGGCACGCGGAACTCACCGAGCGCGTTGCACAAATATGCCCGCAACTGCAAGGCCGGTTCGTCGGTGCGACCGTTGGTGAGTTCCTGATGCAGAATGTCTTTCAACTGCTGCGCGACCTGGGCATCGCGGCGAATCCCTTCGTCGCCACTCGATCGAACGAGATCGGCGAGACTGACCGCCGCTTGCCACCGAGCCGGAGTGTCACGTCGCAGTGCAACGAGGTACGAATCGACGTCGTTACCCTTTTGCGCCAGCCACGTGAACATCGTCCAGACGACGACGATGATCGCCACGATCACTGCCGGGATGACGAACAGCTGCACCAAGAACCCCGGCGATGGCGGCTCGACCGGCGGCAGCGATTCGTTCGGCGGAATGGACGGCGAGTTTGATGGCGATTCGGGAGCGGTCATCCGACAGACTTTGCTAGAGGCGATGAGTGGGTCACACGCTTGAGTTTAGGTCGATGGCCGGGGGCGTCAACCCGTGGCGAATAGGCTCACTCCCGTCGAAAAGCCCGATTTTCAACACGGAGAACACGGAGGTCACAGAGATTTTAGATCCGATGAATTAACAGGCCATTCGGTCACTTGCAAACCCCAACGCTTCTCCTGCCTTGGCTCCGTGTTCTCTGTGCTCTCCGTGTTGAACCCGTCTACGTTCCCGCTCACTTCGGCGCTTTCAGCTTCTTCAGTGGGCCGATCGCCAGCGTTGTGCTCTTCGAGAGCGGATAACGCTTCAGCACCTGGGTGATGTCGTCAAGTTGAATCGAGTCGACCAGAGCCAGATCGTCTTTCACCGTGCGATATTCGCGGCGGTACGTCCAGTTTGCACCGACGACAAACAGTCGCCCGCGCGGCTTCTCGCTGCCGAGAACGATCCGCGAGGCGAGCTTGTTCTTCGCCAGCGACAGTTCTTGTGCGGTGACGCCGTGCTTCTCAACCTCACGGTAAATGGCGAGCACGGCTTGCAGATTCTTCTCAGCGTACTCTGGATCTTGAGCGAGATAGGTGATGTACACGCCGCTGCCGAAGTATTCGTGATGCGAGAGCGACGCGTGTTCGGCGATCCCCGGGTCGACCAGTTCCCAATACAATCGGCTGCCCGAGTCGTCGCCGACGATCGTCGTCAGGATCTTCGCCGCCACGCGATCATCGTCCGCCACGGCAGGCGCGTCGGCCAACTGGATCACATACTCCTGCGTTGCCGCTTCTTTATGGACGCACTCGAAACCGGTCTGGCCCACGGCCCGTTCGACGACACGCCCAGCGTCGGTTCGCTGCCAAGCACCGCAGGCCCGCTCGGCGGTTTTGACCAGATCCTCGAAGTCGATCTTGCCCGCCGCGGCGAGCACGATGTTGTCGGGACTGTACCGTTGCTGAAAATACGCACGCATCTGCTCGACATCGAGCGCGCCGACCGTATCGATCGTGCCCAGTACGCTACGGCCGAGCGGATGTTTGCCGAAGTGCGTGGCGCGAATGCGATCGTCGCCCCCGAACGGCGGTTGATCCTCGTACATCTTAATTTCTTCGAGGATCACCTGCTTTTCGGTCGTGAAGTCCTCGGTTCGCAAGCTCGGCCGCAACACATCGGCCCATAGCTCGACGGTCGGTCGCACATACTCGGGCAGCACCGCGGCGTAATACACCGTTTGCTCTTCACTCGTGTACGCGTTGTAGTGCGCACCGAACTCGTCGAACTCGCGGTTCACATCTTCCGCCGAGCGCGACGGTGTTCCTTTGAAGACCATGTGCTCGAGAAAGTGACTGACACCGGACACCTCGTCGGTCTCGTCGCGAGCGCCGGTCTTGACGAAGAACCCGACGGCCGACGTATTGGCTTCGTCGTTGCATTCGGCAATCACTTCCAATCCGTTGGGCAACGTGTGATTAAGAAATCGCATTCGCATCCACTTTCAAAGGCTGAGAACCCAGCGTGACGATTGTAAACTGCTGCGGCGGATTGGCCGTCAGATAGGCGTTGATCGAATCGGCTGTGAGACCATCGACCAATCGATTGGTCTCTTCCATCGTGCGCGGCGCACCGAGATAGTAGTAATCACGAACCAGCGAGCCGCTACGAGCCGAGCTCGATTCTTGCTGCATGACCAGTGCGCTCTTCATGCGGGCCCGCAAACGTGCGAGTTCCTCGGGCAGCACACCCTCTTTCAATCGCCGCAACTCGCCGAGGGTTACATCAAGCGTTTCCTGCGCTCGTTCGGCGCTCGTGCCGGCGTAGCAAATCACGCTGCCTCGATCGCGCAGCGTGGTTTGACTGGCGAACACGCTGTAACACAGCCCGCGTTTCTCACGCACTTCGGTGAACAACCGCGAGCTCATGCCGCCGCTGAGCACGCCCACCGCGCCCCAAGCTTGAAAGTAATCCTTATCGCGATAAGCCACGCTCGGATACGCAATGCCGATCTGAGTTTGATTCGACTCGTGGGCAATGTGCGTGACGCGATCACCGGCGGGCCGCTCGGTAATCGTCAGCTCGGGCTGCGCTTTCCACTTGCCGAACAGTCGTTCGACGTCACAGCGCAGTTGATCCCAATCGACACGACCGGCGACACCCAAAATCGCGCCGCGCGGTTGATACGTGCGGGCCACGAACTGCCGAATGTCGGCGATCGACGTCGACACGACCCCCTGTTCCGAACCGTGACTCGGCCGACCCCACGGATCAGGAAAATGTTGGCGACGCAACTCGAGCATTACCTTTTGGCTCGGCTCGTCTTCGATCGCGCTGATTTCTTGCAGCACGGTCATCTTGCACGCTTCGAGCTCATCGTCCGGCAGCGTCGGTCGTTGCACAAGATCGGCAAAGATTTCGAGAGCTGGTGTCAGTTTGCGAGCCAAAGTCGCGCCGCTGTAGCTGGCATGCGAATCGAACACGCTCTCACCGCGCTCGACGCCCAGGTTGTCGAGATCTTCGACGAACTGGCGATTGTTGCGCGAGCCACAGCCGCGGATGGCTAACTCTTGGGCAAGCGTGGCGAGGCCGGCGCGGTCGGCGGGCTCGTAGGCATTGCCGCCGGGGACCCGCAACGTGAACGCGGCCGACTCGAGCGACTCCATCGGCTCGGCGAGCAGCACCAGGCCGTTATCGAACGTATGAGTGAAGATCTGACTAGACACAAGGCTCTCCGCAGGAACAGCCTAACGAGGCGAACGACACCGCCGAATTCTACCGCCCCGCGTGGTGAGAAGATAAGGGGGAAATGAGGTGGCGGGGGAAGGGAACGCAGATGAACGCAAATGAAGGGGTTGAATGGAGATCAGGCAAGTGCGGAATGCGGAGTTCGGAGTGCGGAATAAAGAACGATGTGAATTCTGGCCGGTCACACCACTCCCCACTGATCTACCATCATCTCTGCATTATCCCCGTTCATCCCCTTCCTCTGCGTTCATCCGTGTTCTCTTAACTCTCCATCGGTACCACTTCGCTCAAGTGTCTCGGACGCACCTTGAACAGCGCCATGTACTCGTCGTACGTCGGCTTGAGCCGCACGGCGACTTTCGCCTCGTGATGCAACGCGATGTCGCTTAACTTGTGGCTCAGATACGGATTGCGTAGCCGATCAAACGCTTCGTCGGCAAACGCCGCGACGTCCGGCACCCGATACGCGATCGTCGGCACGATCTCTTCGTACAACAGTCCGCGCACCCAACGCGTCGCCGCGCGGTCGGCCAACACTTGTTGCACGGTCTCGAAACCCACGGGCCGAAACTTGGCCGCCATCGCCGTGTGGACACCATTGAGAATTCGCACTTTCCGCAGATAGTACGGCGCGAGATCGTCGGTGATGCAGATGGCCGGATGCTGCCACAAGGGCGGCATCTGCGGCACACGCTCGATCGCCCACAGCGTGTACGGCTCGGCTTGAATCAAGAGCGGATCGCTCTTAGCCAGCGCGTGATCGGCGGGGCCCGGCGTGACGATACAGTCGACCAGATTGCACAGCCAAACGCATTGATTGACCAGATAGTCGACAAACTCGCGCGGCAGTTGCCAACGCTCGGCCAGCGACACGACCAACGCCCGCAACTTGTCGGCATTTCGCTCGAAGAGTTCGCACGGAATGATGGTCACCGGGGCGCCGCCCGCTTGAAAACGTTCCCACAGCACGCGTGTGAGCTTGGCCGGAAACGCTTGCGGTGGCGCGGCCGAGACTTGATCGGCATCGTCGAGCGCGTAGCCCGCCTCGGTGGTGTTCGAGATGATGTACTGCAACTCGGGCGAGCGGGCAACTTCCAGCACGGCCGACCACTCGCTGTTGGCGTTCAACGCGCGACGGATGCTCGTGACGCGCTCCACCCGATCGACGAGCTCGCCATTCTCGTAACCGCGCACGACCACATGGTAAGCGCCACCTTGCTTGCCGAGGGCATCGGCCCTCGACGACGCGGTTGATTGCACGACGACGATCCCGCCGAGATCGTGGCCCGCGTCCTGGGCATGTTGCACGAAACGATCGACAAACGCGCGCAGAAACCGACCGGTACCAAACTGCAAAATCATGGTGTGAATCGCAAATTCAAGGAGCGTGTCCAGCCCGGCACTATACCGCAATCGCCCGGCTTAAGTAACCGACAACGCACCCCGGTAGTGATACGGTTCGGTATTGTGTGCCATGTCCACGTCTTCGTGGGCATGCGTGTTCACCAGGAAACATGCCCACGCGGACGTGGGCATGGCACACGAGATTGTCAAAAGGCATCACTACTGGCACAAACATCATTACGACTACGCCAGATCGCTCCAACTCCATGGCTGGCGATACTCCTTGGTCAACCAGCGAGCGGCGTCGGTGTCGCCGACAATCGTTTCCGATTGCGGATCCCATTGGATCTTCTTGCCCGAGCGGACGGCAATGTTCCCCAAGTGGCAGACCGTTGCCGAGCGATGCCCGATGCTGACGTCAGCAGCCGGCTTGGCTCGCGACTTCACGCAGTCAAAGAAGTTGTTCACGTGCGCGATGTTCGCCTGCGAACTGACGATCTTCGGCAGCTCGATCCCCTTCACCAAATCCAACGGCTTGGCGACGATCCCGCCGCGATAGACGAACAAGCTCCCCTTATCGCCGACGAACTCGGTTCCCTGCTCAGGCCCCTTGGCGTTCATTTTCTGGCGACAGGTCATGACCACGCCGTTGGCATACGTGTAGCGAATGTCGGTCGTGTCGGGCGTTTCGTACCAACCGTCGGCATTGTAGACCGCCGAACCCTCGACACTTACCGGGCCGCTCTCGTCCATGCCGAGTCCCCATTGGGCAATGTCGAGATGGTGAGCGCCGAAGTTCGTCTGCTGACCGCCGCTGTAGTCCCAATAGAAGCGGAACAAATAGTGGACGCGATTCTTGTTGAACGCGCGTTGCGGAGCTGGGCCGAGCCAGCGATTGAAATCGAAGCCCTCCGGCGGAGCGCTGTCGGGCACCGGCATGCCAGCCCGGGCGATCCAGTTCGGGCCGGGCAGCGTGACGTTCACCGCGTGGACTTTGCCGACGATTCCCTTTTGCACGAGCTCGACGGCCAGCTTGAACTCGGCACCGCTGCGCTGCATGGTGCCGGTTTGCATCACTCGGCCGTACTTGCGAGCGGCGGCGATCATCGGCTTACCTTCGCCAATTACCAGCGTGAGCGGCTTTTCGCAGTACACGTCTTTGCCCGCCCGACAGGCTTCGATCGACATCAGTGCATGCCATTGGTCGGGCACGGTCACGACGACGGCGTCGATATCCTTGGCATCGAGCAGTCGACGGTAGTCGTCGGTCTGCACGGCCGAGAGATTCGCCTGTTTATCCAAAAAGTCCGCCGCCTCGGCGAGGTAGTTCTTGTCGAGATCGCAGAGCGCGACGATGTTCTTCAAGAAGTACTTCATGTTGTTCTTGGGCCCGCCCTGATTGCCCACGCCGATCATGCCGACGCGGACACGCTCGCTGGGGGCTTCATCGGCCGCAAAGATCGCGCGGTAACTACGGGGCGACAGTCCCAGCAGAGCGCCGCCGGCCAGAGTGGTTTTCAAGAACGAACGACGAGACGAACGCGACATGATAAGCGAACTCCGCGAGGAGATAAGAAAGCAGGACGTGATTCCGTGGATTGATGTGTGCCATGTCCACGTCTTCGTGGACATGCGCGATCACCGGGGAACATGCCCACGCCGACGTGGGCATGGCACACGATGTGGGTTAATAGGCATCTTGACGACAAAACGGGAACGCAGTCGATTATCTCACGCCGCCAGTTGATCGTCTACCGGATGTCATCCGTGTCTCGCGAACGATCCATGGGCGCATTACTTGCGGAAGTGAAAATCCTCGAATGCCTGCGGCTGCAAGCCGATGTCGCGGCGAATCAGCTCGGGATGCTGCGCGTAGAACGACGGAAAATCGACCGGAAACGTCGCATCCATCATCCGATCGGGCGAGAAGCCGGACTTATCGCTCGGATTGCCTTTGACCCCCGGATCGCCAGCGAATTGCGGATCGACGAAGATCGGGTCAATGACATAGGCACTCAATTGCTTCGCGGTTTGCGTTCCTTGCAGCACACGCTCTTCGAGCGGAATGCAATCGCGCAGATAGAAACAGTTGTTCGGCGTGCGGAAGGCATCGATATCGCCATCGCAACAGAGAATGCCCAGGTTCAGCCGCGCTTTCTTGTCGAGCATGTCGGTAAAGATGCAGTTGCGCAATGTGGACGATTGCTGCTTCGTGTTTCGCAATACGAACGCCATGATCATCGGCTCGGCGAAGACCGTGTTCTCGATCACGAGATTCGGACAGCGCCAGAAATACATACCGCCAAACTTGTACGTGTTGACGCAATTCTTGATCAGCAAATCCTCGACAAAATACGCCGCCACGGGACTCGCCGAGTAACCGCCACGCCCTTCGGAGAAGCAGCGTGTGATCTGAATATCCTTGCCGTGATAGAGATGGAACTCGCCGCTGTTGAGCAAGCTCCACTTATCGTTCGGGAACAGATTGAAGGCCGCGAAGTACAGACCATCAAAGCGGAGATGACTCTTGCCGCCGGCGACAAAGCCGCTGTTCAAAGTCATGTCGTGGCCGTTGAGTTCCACACGCTCGCCGGGTAACGCTTGGAACGTGATCGGCTGACCCGGCGCGCCGGTGACTCGCAACCGAATGCGTTCACGGTAAGTGCCTCCCGCGATCAAGACCGTGTCACCGGGTGCGACTTGCGTGGCGGCGTGACGAATGGTTCGCCACGCCTGTTGACGGTCGCGACCCGAGCGCTGATCGTCGCCGTCATTCGCCACGTAAAACGTCCGTGGCTTCGGCGGCTCGCTCTGCGTGGTGAATGCGAGCGGCTCGTCGGACAAAGGTACCGACGCGTAATGATCCGGCTTGGGGAGCATGTCGGCCGGGGTTTCGAGCTTGGTAATGCGAAAGTAATACTTCGTCGCGGGTTTGAGCCCGGTCAGGCTGTAAGAGCCGAAGCAATTGACGTTGAACGGCAGTGACTGTTTACACTCGGGCGTGGCGCCCCAACTCAACGAGCAAGTCGCCGGCGCGGTCGTGATCCATTCCAAGTTGGCGGTCGTGTCGCTGACTGAGAACACGCTCGGCTTGACCGCCAACCGTAGGTCGGTCGCCGGCAGCTCATCGCGATACGGACCGAGCGGCTTGCCGAAGGGCCCGCCCCCGGCCAAGTGCGGACTCGCCGCGTCGAGCGCTCGCGATTGTGGCTCGTGGGTCGTTTGCAGCTTGGCGAGCGAGACGGGCTCGCCGTTCACCTGCCACGCTTGTTCTGCCCGCGCGTAGCCATTGTAGTTCGCGTACCGAATCTGTTCCAACTCTTGCAGTTGCACGGCGGGACCATTCGTCGCCAGAAACGCATTGCCGCGGAGATCGAGTTGAGTTGAATCATCGAGCTGCAACGACGCGCCAATCGTGTTGGCGAAATGACAGTGCGATACGGTCAGCCCGGCGACTCCGGTAGCCACGAGACGACCATTGCCCGAGAACGTCGCTTGATCAACAGTCAAATCACGCCCGGTGGCGAGTGTCACCGGCGCGGTGAACGTCAGTCGTTCAAGTCGCAGGTGATTGCACTCGACGAGTTTGAGCGCGCCATGGATCGTGACGGGGCCGACGCCTCGACCACGAATCGTGATCGGTGAGTCGGTTTTACCCACGGCGGTAATACTAACATCGCCCGCATACTCGCCCGGTTCGAGATACACGGTCGCCCCCGGCTGCAAATTCTTGACAGCTCGCGCGAGCGTTTTCCAAGCGTGGGACACCGACAGACCGTCGGCCGCATCGTCGCCATCGGGTCGCACATAGAAAATGTTCGGTTGATACGGAAACGCACCGCGATCGCTGGCCGAAGACGGATCGACGCTGCGGAACTGTGACGTGGCTTGCAGACGATAGTCGTGATTGTCGGGATCGGCGAACTCGGCCCGAGGGTCGAGCGTCGGCACGTCGCTCAGCAAGATGTGCTGTTTCTCGGTGATCGCCTTGGACGCGGCCGAGCGGCCGATGGTACCGCGAATCACGTTCGCCACACTCCACAACCCCGGCGCGACGCACGACTCGGCGATGTGATGGTACTCGTAGCCGGTCTTGATCTTGAGGTCGGCCGTGTCGTTACCCCAAGCGTAGTTGCGGACGAGCATACTCTTATGCTTCGGGTCGTTGCCGCCGTCGTCGCCATGCGGCGGGGCACCGCCCGTGCCGTAGATGTTGATGCCGTACATGCCGTTGCGATACGCCACGCAATCGCGAATCGTGTCGCGTCGCCCGTTGAAGACCGTGATCCCGCCCATGTCGCCATTGGCGAACGTCGACTTATTCGCCCACGAGACACAGCGTTCAATCACGTTGTCGCCGCTCGCTTGCGAGATCGAATTGAAACCAATGCCCCAAGCGTTCAGGTAAGCCCGGCAATCGCGAATCACGCACTGCTTGCCATGCACGACAAACAGGCCCCAGATGCCACCGGCGGTCTCTTCGCGATAGTGGATCAACTCCATGGCGCTAAAGCCGGTGAAAGCGAGCCCTTCGACCGTCACGCGCTTTGGCCGAATCAGGTGCAGGCCGGTGCGAGGAATGACCGACACGCTGTACGTGTGCGCGTCGGCCGGTCGCAGGTCCGTGGTCGAAATGTACAGCTTGCTTGTCTGAGCGTCGTGGAAGAACGTGCCGGGAATGAACTCGAGCTCGGCGGCGTTGGGCATCCGTTTGAGAATCTTGAGCGTATCGATCTCGTTGACCGCGGGAATCTGGCCGTCGAACGCGAAGTCGGCGACGTACACGAAGCGTTGTCCCGGCACGGGCCTAAACTGGGGCGCAGGCCGGTCGCCGCGCACGATCACCGTTCCCAATAACTCGGCGCGAATCTGGGTGTCGTGCTCCAGATCGCCAAGGTCGGCGCGCTTGATGCTCTCGAAATACTCACCGGGCGCGATGGTTAACGCATCGCCCGGTTGCAGCGCGTCGACCCCCTTTTGGATCGTGGCCCAGGCCGTGGCGCGGGTGGTGCCTGTGTTGTTGTCCGAACCTTGCTTGGTGACGAAGTACTGGGTCGCCGACACGACGGTGGTCACTGATAGGATTGCGATCCACACGGCGGCGACGAGCCAACGAGTCTGTCGAGTCAACATCGCATGCAGCTTCCAATTAGATGGATGATCTAGTGTCCGTTGCCACCCAGCGACCTAACTCAAACCATCGTGGGCTCCCCACGGTTCGAGCTGTTGCAGATTACGCGACTCGAGCGCTCGATAACAGTCGGGCAAGTCAAAATGGAGCAAAACACCCGGCAGCAGCGACGCATACGGCCAGCGATAGTCCTCGGTCTCGGCGATCGTGGCGAAGGAGTTGAGCGCGTGTTTGAAGGTGATCTGCCGCGGGGCACGATGCAGTAAGGCCGCGAACGTCGCCGCGAGCGCACCCCAACCACGAGCGACGAGATGAATCTCGCCGTGCCCCAGATCGGTCAACCAATCCAGGACACGCAGGACATCGAGCACCTTCTGACCCAGATACGGTCGGTCGAGCATCACGCCATTGGCGGCGTAGAAGTAGTCGGCATCGAAAGGCAATCGCAAACGTCCGCCGACCGCGCCGATGTTCGGCCGTGACTCGCCCGTGCCACGAACGTCGCACACGTAACAGGCCGAGTCGGGCTCGCGCTGGCGAATCTCGCCGATGAGCGGCTCGTGCCTGAGTTCCAGATCGGCCGACTGATGCGAGACGTACAAAATGGCTCGCCGTGGACCGCGAGGCGGGGCCGACAACCAGAACTCGTCGTACAACCGAGTCACTGCGATCTCGATACCCGGCTCGGTTTGCACGGCGTAAGTGCAGTAGCCCGCGATGCCCGGGTAGCGGTCGCGACCCGCGCTGCGCAGGATGCTGTAGTCGGGCACGCCGGTGAGTTCGGGCAGCTTGAGCACCGTGCGGGCGGCGTTCTGCAGCGCCTCGCCGGTAAGCGGAGCGCGTGATTGGGCCAAATGTTGACTCTTCTCGCGCGTGTAGGAAAAGATCGACCGCGAGTTCTCGAACGTCACTTGGCCTCGCGGAGTACACCACAACGCCGCATCCGGTGCGACGTCGGCGGGCACCTCGTCGGTCGAGGCCGTAATGCCTGTCGTGCGTTGAAACCAACGGTAGGTTGCCTCGCGGCTGGGTTGCGGATACGAGTGCGTATTCGGTCCGACGTGCAACTGCACATGGTCCGGCTTGCCGAGCAGCGCGTACAAATGTTGCAGGCGAGCGAACGCCTCGCGGGTACCGCGGATGTCGAAAAAGTCGCGTTCTTGTGCCTGAATGATGAGCGGCTTCGGTGCGAATGCGGCGAGAAAATCGTTGTGATCCAGACCGGCGGCCAACACGCGCGGCGCACATTGCTCGGTGTCTTGCGTCAATTCGTTCTCGACGTTGCGGCGGATGGTGGTGACCCAACCCGATGGCGCGGCCATCGTGAAGCGCGGTTCCAATCCGCACAAATAGGTCGTCTCCATGCCACCGCCCGAGTTGCCGGTTAAACCCACGTGACGCGGGTCGACCTCGGGACGCGACAAGAGATAGTCGAGAGTACGGATGCCGTCCCAGGCGAACCAGGCGCTCGACGACTCGCCCACGAGCACCTGCTGGTTCCCCGCTTGGGCATGTTCGAACGTGGCATAGTTGTACCGCGACTTGAGCGGCTCGCCGGGATCAACGTATTGATAACGCTCGCCTTGACCGGGCGGATCGCAAACCAACACGACGTAACCTTGCCGGGCGAAACTTTGCGCGAGCGCCGTTTCATTCGCGGCACACTTGGCATTCTCTGAATGACCGCAGGCCACGAGCACCGCGGGCGCGGGCTGTTTCAAGTCGCGCGGCAGATAAACGTGCCCGGTCACAAGAAAACCCGGACGGCTCTCAAAAATCACTTTCTCGATACGATACGCCGCGCGCTCGACGACTCCGGTCACCCGAGCATTGAGCGGCGTCTTGGCAGGCTCCGGGCCGAAGCAATCGCGAATGCGTCGTTGCACCGACCGGACATACGCCTCAGCGTCAGCCTTGGTTTTCAACGTCGCTCGTTGCAGGTTGGCGTGCTGTTCGATCTCGCGGACCTGTCGCGCGAGCCAGTCTTGCATCATCCGCGGAAAACGGTTGAGCGGCTCGACATTTGCGCCGGTCGCAGGCTTTGTTGGTTCAGCAGCCTGAATACGTTCCACGTTTGCGACGTCAAGCCAATGCCCACTCGCACAACCGAGGCCGGCAAGCTGCAAGAAGCGACGACGATCGGCGAACGGTGACGAAGCCATGTACGACGGGACCTGCGCGAGTGTCATCGAGGCGTGTAAAGCAGCGGAGTCGCGGCGTCGATTGTAATCAACGGCTTGCGATCAGGGGCCTCAATTCGGATCAACGACCGGGCGAAAACCCGTCTCCATTTTGCTCGCGACACCTACTTGGCCCACCCGCGGAACAGCGCCTCCAGTTCGCGCGCGAAGCCGACGTTCTCGTACAGCACGCCGCACGAGGCGAGAATTTTTTCGCGCACCTCGGCACGCCAGGCGGGATCGTTGCCCAACCGCAGCGCAAGCCGGACGTAATCATCACGGTCGCGAGCTACGAGATCGAGCACGTTGATGAGCCGGTAGCAACCGTGGGTTACCTGGCTGCGTTGGAACGGGCCCGGCAATGTGACGACCGTCGCGCCGATCCCGAGCGCGTCGCAACTCGTCGTACCGCCCGAAAACCGCGGCGTGTCGAGCACGGCGTGAGCGTGGTCCATCACCTGCAAATACTCGGGACCGATCATCCGCGGCAAGAACGCGATCCGGTCGTACACGTCGGGCAACGCACGACGCAAACGTTGTTGCATCAGCGCGGTCCACGACGGATGCCGGCCGCAGAAGAAGTACAACTTGCCCAGAGGGTCTGCGCGGAGAATTTGGCCGAACAGTTCGTCGTCTTGCGGATGATACTTGAACAACGTCTGAGCGGTGACGTAGCGATGCGCGTCGGCGTCGAGGCCCAACTCGGCCAGCGTCTTGCGAACCTCGGGCAAACGCGGACGGCGGTAGAACGACGGCAGCCGATCAAGCAACACCAGCCGTTCGCTGTAGTGCTCTTGAGCGTTGTCCGGTTCCATCAATCGGGATGACACGAAGTAGTCGATCGTGGGAACACCGGTGGTCACGGGATGTCCGCCAAGCACGCACTGCACCGGCGCCAACCGGGCAAATGCCAGATAGTTCGTCCACGGGTCCATACCCAAATCGGCGAACACCAGCACGTCGAGCTCCAACGCGGCAATCTGTTCGCGAGCGCGGGGCAAAGCGAAGTCGAGTTCCACGCAGCGGTGACCGGCCTGAGCGATCTCACGGGCCACGGCGTCGTCGGGCGTGGTGGGCCGAAGCACGATCAACTCGAATTCATCGTGCGACATCGCGCCGATCATCCCGGCATAGTGCTTGCCCACGGGGTGATCGAAAAAGTACTTCGACACAAAGCCGATGCGCGGCTTGCGATTCGACGGACGCGGCGCGGCGCCGGGTTGACAATGCGGCGCGACAAACGCCAGCGACGGCGTGGCATGCAGCAGCAACTTGGCAAGCTGCTGCTGAAACGCCTTCTCGTTCAAGCCTTGATACGACAGATAAAACGGCGTGATGCCGATGTCTTGCACCGGATCGTCGACACGCAGCGGTCGGGCGAGCAACGCGGCAAAGTCGGCCTCCATCCGCTGCCGGGTTTCGACCATCTCGGCTTCACTTTGCGACACTACATACGTTTGCAACGCAATGCGGATGCGCAGGCCATCGTTCGGTTTGATCTCGAGCGCGCGGCGATAAGCCTCCGCCGCCTCGTCGACTTTGCCTTGCTGTGCGAGCACCGACGCCAGTCCGGTCGCCGCGTCGTACAGCGTGGGATCGATTCGCAAAGCCTGTTCGTAGGCGATCCGCGCGGGCTCGGCCTGGTTCTGCTCGAAACACAAGCTGGCCAGATTGTTGTGCGCGACTGCGTACTTGGGGTTAATAGCGATGGCCCGTTGATAACACGCCTGGGCCTCGCCGGGTCGACCGAGCTTTTGATGAATCCAACCCAAATTCGTGTGCGCACGCACATAGTTGGGATCGAGGGCGATCGCTTGCTCGAACAGACGCTGCGCCTCGGCCGTTTCGCCGCGCTCGAGGATCGCGGTGCCGAGGTTGTTGAGCGCTGGAGCGTAGTTCGGCCGCAGTCGCAAGCTCTCGCGCAAGTCGGCGATCGCCTCGGTCGTGCGTCCGAGCGCTTTGAAGACATTGCCGCGATTGTAATAGACATCGGCACTTTGCGGCGTGAGCTGCACGACCTCGTTATAACATGCGAGCGCGCGTTGATTGTCGTTCAGCCCGGTGTACGCTGCGCCGAGATTGCCGAGCATTTGCGACGTGCGTCCACCGAGTTGCATCGCGGCCTGGATCAATTCGACCGCCCGAGCGGCGCGGCCCGATTGATACTCGACCACGCCCAGCAGATGGAGTGCGTCGATATTGCGAGGTTCTTGATTGAGCACCGCCTGATACAGCGGCCCGGCCTCGGTGAACCGCCCCGCGGTGTGATGCTGGAAAGCCTGTTGCAGCAGTTCGGCAGCGGTGGGCATCGGGGTAATGGCTGAGTGTGAGGTGAGGAGCCGGGCAACAATATTGAGGACTCGCTTCGGTTCGCTGCCGGAACTGCGCGGACTTGTTCCGCCCTACGGCATGGCTGCGGCGCGCTCTTTGATTCGGGCACGAACGCGGGCTGGATCCAAAAGACCTAGACGCATGATCGCGCAAATCGCGTCGATGTCGCTCGGGCCAATCGCCGTGCCGGTCGGCAACACGATCACTTTCGCGGCCACGCGCTCGGTCTCGCTCAGCATCAAATGGGCGTTCGGAAAGTACGAGCGGTACGGCTCCATGCGATGCGCACCGGGCCAAAAGTATCGCCGAGCCCGAATGTTTTCGGCAAACATCAGCTCGATCAACTCGTCGCGGGACAAGCCGGCTGCTGGTTCGTCGACCTCGATGACCACGTACTGATAGTTGGGCGTCTCGGCCGAGTCGTACGCGATCGGCGTGATGCCGCGGACCTGGCGAAGCTGCTCGCAATAATGCAGATAATTACGACGGTTGACCGCCACGAAGTCGCCACAGCTATCGAGTGACGTGAGCCCCATCGCGGCCGAGAGTTCGCACATCTTGCCATTCGTACCGATGTGATTCACTTTGTCGAAATGGACGAAGCCGAAGTTACGCATCAGCCGCATCTTTTCGGCCAGCGCGTCGTCGTTTGTGACCACCGCGCCACCTTCGCCCGAGTTGACGAACTTCGTGGCATGAAAGCTCAGCACCTCGGCCCGACCAAAGCCGCCGACCCGCCGACCTTGATGCGTGCAGCCAAACGCATGAGCCGCGTCATACAACACGGCCAAGTTGCGTTTGGCGGCGATGCTCTCGATCGCATCGGTATCGCAGCCGCGACCCCAGAGATGCACGCCGATGATGCCCGTGGTGCTGGGCGTGATGAGCGCTTCGATCTTGCTCGGGTCGATGTTGTGCGTCGCGGGATCCATGTCGCAAAAGACCGGCGTGATCTCTTGCCATTGCAGGGCATGGGCCGTGGCGACGAACGTATAGCTGGGCAAAATCACCTCGCCCGACAGGTCAAGGGCGCGAATCGCGATCTCGAGCGCGATCGTGCCGTTGCACATCGCCAGACAGTGTTTCACGCCACACGCCTCGGCCACGCGGCGTTCAAACTCGCGTACCAGCGGACCATCGTTCGACAGCCAGCGATTGGCGAGCATCGTGTTGATACGCTCGTGCAGTCGCTGCGGATCGCCGACATTCGGCCGACCGACATGCAGCAGATCGTCGAACGCCGGCGGAGCGCCGAACAGGGCGAGATCGTCGAACGCTAATTTAACTCGTGTCATACGTGATCCCAAAGCACGACTTTCACAATCCCATCAACGCATCGCACGAGCAGTTTATTCTCGTACTCCATCATCACCTGTCCGGGCAAGCCATTACTGAACCGCGCGAGCACATGCGAATTCGTTATCGGTTGGGCCTCAAAAATGCGAATCACTCGATCGAGCAAAGTTGCCTTTGTACCCAGGCTGCGCACGCCGAACGCCCGGATGCGGTTGAGTATCGGGACAGCCTGCATTTTGCAAAAGTTGACCTCGGCATCTCCGGGTTTGCGACTGTAATAGGACCCTGCGCCCGTCTGGGTGATTCCTCGATAGCGAAAGTTCGAATCGACTAGTAGTTTCATTCCCTCGCTGAAGACAGCTCCCTCGAAATCAAACAGCAATCGATACAGCAGGCCAAGATCGACATCAGGCGTTAATTCAAAACGATCCTGATAAACAATCGGTCCCGTATCAATGCCTTGATCCATGAAATGCATGGTAGCGCCGGCGAAAGACTCGTCAAACAGCAGCGCGCCATTGATGGGATGGATCCCTTTCAACCACGGCAGATAGGAAGGGTGTACGTTGAGAAAAACGCGACGTTGGTCGGCGAGTTGATCGATCGGGAGCTTGAGCGGACAACCGTTTGAAATCAGTACATCAAATGAACAGGCATGGAGTTCCGCGAAAATGGCTTTCTTGTCGGCCACTTTGAAGGGAGTGAAAGGAGTGCCAGACGCCGCCAAGTGTTTAGCCAAAAAGCTGTCCTCGACCGCAAACACCCGTTCGATCTGCAGTTCACTAAACTGGGCGCATTGCTTCCAGACAGCGGTGCGATTGCCGATGAATGCGACGCGAAAGGTTTGTGACATGGAAGCGGTCGACTAGCGATGCGAAACGAACATTATTACGCGAAGGTGGCAGCGGGGTTTCAAGCCAGTTCGCCGTCACGATACAAGGGGAAATACGACGAGGACAAGTTCTTGTCTCGACAGAGTTCTTGATATCTTCGCGGATCGAGGATCTTGCCGGCGAAAAACACGCGTCGCGTACAGTTTGACCAGCCACGTTTGAAGCGCGACAAGCCATCGTCACTGGCCGGGTCGAGTCCGGCGCTGGCTCCCAAATCGAGCCAGCGTACGCGTTGAAAAAAATAGTCTAATGAGTAGTGGTACAAAGCGTAGGACGCGTTTGCCTTATAACCCTCTGGCGTAAACGCTGCGAGATGATTGTAAGCATAGTCACCTTGAACATACCACAATTGCGCTCCTACGGTTCCGGACGCATCGTAGGCGCGAAAGGCAACGATCCCCGGAACGGCCAACTGCTGAGCAAATGCAGTCGGCGAGAACCGCTTAATACCCCGGAGATTGTGACGTTGAGCCAAATGGGCATACAGTACGTCCCATTCGTCGAGAAACGCCGCGGGCTGTTCAATGACCTCGACTTGCACGGTTCGCTGGGCGACACGCGTGTAGTATCGATGATGACTGGACACAAACTCGGCCGGCGATTGGCTCAAGTCTACGGTGAAGTGCGTCTTGAATGGCTTGCAACGGTCGGAAAAGCAACTCGTCAATTCCGATTCGTTCAAATCCGCGAAAGGATCAGTTACCAGTGCCACACTTACGAGCGGTTGAGTTGCTTCAGTGAGTATTTGCAAGTCATCTGCCAATTGACTCCAGTCCTGGCAGCAAAAGCGGGGATACAAACCCATCGCATCGCGCTCGCCGCCTTGAATGCCGCGCACAAGTAACCAACCGCCAGACCGCGGCAATTCGAGCGGCACGCCCCATTCACCCAGCGACTCGGCATATTCACGACTCAAGTAGCCGGTCATCGTGCCACCTCGCGCTCGACAATCGTCGCCAGACGCTGCATCACCGTGGCATCGTAACGCTGATCGCACGGCAGGGTCATGATGCGGCTCGCGAGTCGATGTGCCGCAGTGCACTCGGCTGGAACGGAACTCCCAAGCGGCCAATGCACCGGCGGGAAAATTTCCTCGGCAAACAACGCCTGCCGGACGGCATCGCGATGGTCGCACACCAAGGGAAACCCGATCGGCACGACGTCCGCGGGTAACTCAGGATAGAGGGCCCAGTCGGCGAGTCGTTCGAGCAGGACGCGATAATTCTCCCGGCGACGAGCCGCGATGCCGGGCCAATCGATCTCGCTCCAGAGCATGTCGCGCGACGCCTCGCTGATCGTACACGGAACTCGCGGCTGTTCCGCCTCGGCCCTTTGAAAAAGCGTGAACCAGCGACGCTCGCCACCGACGCGATCGAACTCGGCACGTTCGTCGGCCGCTTGTGTGGCGAGTGCGAGCCAGTCGCCGGGTGGTTCGGGCAGCGTGATGTGTGGCAACGATGCACCGCGACGCGCACCGAGCAACCCGCCGTCGATCACGCCGAGAAACTTGCGAAAGCTGTAGACGACATAGTCCGCCTCGTGACCCACAAACGGACTGAGTAGCGCCTGCGCGGCATCCTCGACGATCACAGCACCGCGCGAACGCAAGTCACGCATTAACTCGCGATCGGCCGGAAAACCAAACTCGTCCAGCACCACGACCAATTCGCCCGCGTTCACTCCACCTGACCAATCGACTTCACCGCGATCATAGAAGCGAATCGCGGACGCATGGGTCGCCAAGGCACCGATCACCAGGGGACAGTTGAACGCCGGCAGCCAAATCCGCTTCGGTTGCAAATGCTCTGCCAGCACCATGAATGCCGAGCGGGCGTTGACCAACCACAGATCACCGGCGCGCACAAACGGAGGCGTGCGACGAACCGTGGCCAGTGCCACGGGCTCTCGCCCGAACATGCCGCCGACGATTCGCGGTGGTTGGATCAAGCCGACTACCTTACATAAAGAGCGAAATATCGTGGCGCGAGTGCATGTCGTGAAATCGGTTTCACCCGCCAGTGCTTGGCAAACGAATCAACTCGTCAGGCCTAACGCTTGCAAACTAAATATATGCTGGCCGTGAGTTGCGGGTATTCATCGCCCAACTGGTAGCAGGCTTCCATGAACTCATCCGAGATCAGGTTCCCACCCACGAGGGCGTCGAACTGAAAATTCGCTAGTGCCTTAAAAAAGACACCTCCCGATCGCACGATGGTCAAACCGGCGGCGCGGGCATCTCGTTGAAACGTGTCCATGACATAGATTCGCCGATGACCACCACGATGATCGGCGGGTGCAAAGTCAGTCAGTTCTTTCAAGAGTCCCATCTTGACGGCGATTTGCCGCGACACGGCGTTGCCGTTCGGAACGATTGCGTGAATGCGCCCTTGAGGAGATAGCAGATCGCTAGCCTTCCGCAACACCTCAACGGGATCGATCAAGTGCTCGAGCACGTGCATCAGAAAAATATTGTCGTACTTGCGATCGGACGTGAAGTCCTCGAACAGCGCTTGATGATAGACTGCCTTGTCACCCACGCGTTGCCGTGTGATCTCAAGAAACTGCGCGGCCGCGTCCACCACGGTCAGGTCTGAGTAGCGTTCGGCCAACAGACTCGTGAACTCGCCGTACATGCACCCCATTTCCAAGGCGCTACCCGGAACGAGAAACGGTTCGAGCGAACGCAACATCCAATGCCGCATCAGACGATCAAAATTCGAGTTGTCATATCCGGCGGCAAGTTGATTCAGATTCTGAAACTCTGCAGCCAATTCCTGACGGGACATGAGAGAAGCTCCGAAACTGGTTGAAATGCAAGGGAACGCGTCAATCGCTCGCTAATCTTGATCTGCGCGGTACGTCCGCTGCTCAGCGGGTTGGTACCATTCGTCTAGATTGGCTGGAACTCGAGCGTTGTAGCCCAATAGTTGCCGCGTGTCGTCGTCGAGGCCTTGTTCGTATTCGCTACTCAAATAGCGAGGATAATCCAATTGCTGTTTGAAGAAGGGACGCGTGTAAGTCAGCGTTAATCCCCGACGTTTGACGCCCACCCGATTCTCGCCCGCGGCGTGCCAAATCGCCGAGTCGAACACGCCCAACGAACCGCGCCGTCCCACGAGGCGCGCCGAGTACTTCTCAAACCATTCGTCGCTGGGCCGATCAACGACGTGATGAGAACTGGACAGCAAATGGGTCGCTCCGTTGTCCAGCGTAAAGTCGTCGATTAACACCATCACGGTTACCATCATCGGGTGTCCCGGAAAACAGACACGCACGTCCCGATGGGGACGTTTGTAGTAAGTCGTATCCGAGGTTTGGTTCGCAATTCCGCCATACGAATTGAGGATGATCTTTCCACCCAGGTAATGGGAAATCTCTGCATTCAAATAGTTTCGCCGCAACAGTTCGTCGAGACTGTCGTTGAAGCCAAAGACATGATGGGCTGAACCTTCCGAGCGCTCCAACAATCCACGCCGCGCACGATAGTCGTGTGATCGTGCGATCGCCTTCTCGAGGTCCTCGCCTAGGCGATCCAGAAACGCGGGCTCAATCATATTCTCGATGATGAGCCAGCCGCGAGTTCGCATTAGATAATCAAACTCAAGCGCATCAAGCATGTGATGAACCTCAAATGGTGCTCATGAATTAAGCGGCGCTAGTTTCGGCAACCTTCGCCGTCAAGAATTGCTCCAACTCGCGAATGAATCCCTGTTGTTCGTAGACCAGATGCTGGCCAGCCAAAATCGCCTCGCTGATCCGCTTGCGGAACTCGGGCTCGGTTCCTAGGCGAACGGCGATCCGCACGTAGTCGTCGAGGTCGCGGGCCACGCAATCGGTCACGCCGAGCTTTTCGTACAACGCTTTGGTCACTCGGCCGCGCATGAACTCGCCGGGCAACGTGACAATCGG
>JAEUIL010000259.1 GCA_016794255.1 Planctomycetaceae bacterium
CAACAAAATCGGCATCAATGCCGCTGGCAACGCGACGCTCGGCAACACCAATCAGGGCATCTGGATGGGCGGAGGTGCGTCGTCGAACACGATCGGTGGTTCAAGCAGTTTGGCTGCCAACGTGATCGGTGGCTCGATCAATTGGGCCGGTATCACGATCGACGGGGCGGGTACGGACAACAACGTGATCCAGGGCAACTTTATCGGCACCGATAGCACCGGGACAGCCGACTTTGGTAACACTGGACCAGGTATTTCGCTCCAGGCGAGTTCCCTGGGAACTGTGATAGGTGGCACGAACGCTGGCGAAGGCAATGTGATTGCTTTCAACGACTACTCGGGCATCTATACCGACAACACCACAGTCACCAGCACTATCCGGCGCAACTCACTGTACTCAAATACCGGTATCGGCATTGATCTCAACGGCGACGGCGTCACACTCAACGACCTCAACGATGCGGACGGTGGCGGCAACGGTGGCAAGAATTTCTTTCTGCCTACGACGATGACGTACGACGGCAGTCAATTTGTTTTATCCGGCACATACGATGGAATTGCCGCTGCCCGTACCTATCATGTTGAGTTGTTTGCAAATAGCAGCAGTACGGACGAAGCGCACCGTTACCTCGGCTATATTTCATTCACCACGAACTCGTCGGGTGACGCGACAATTTCAAATCAGACTTTGGTCGCTTCGTTGAACCAAGGCGAGTGGGTGTCGTTTATCACGACGGATACGACAGGTGCAATTTCGTCAGAAATCGCGGCGGCACAGTTCTCGTGGCAAGAAGGAACGTCGAGCTATACGGGCACCCAAGACACATTTATCTCATCGACGCAAGCCTCGACGTCGTACGGCACGCAGACTTCCACTCACATGGATTTGAGCGACGCTACGTACGGTGTCACACAAACACTGCTGCGGTTCGACAATCTGTTTGGTACAGGCACGAATCAGATCCCGTTAGGCTCGGTGATTCTGTCAGCCCGACTGGTCGTCAACACAACGAACGCAGCCGCGAGCACGACCATCTCGATGCACCGCATGCTCGCAAATTGGACCGAGGCGTCAACCTACAACTCGATGACGGGCGGTGTGACGTACGACAATGTGGAATCGCTGTCCGCGGCCGACGCATCGTTTACCGCACCCACTGTGACGGGCCTATTTACGATCAGCGGACTCGAGGCGGCGGTACAAAGCTGGTCCAACGGGGCAACGAACTACGGCTGGGTGTTTGCTACCAACTCGACCGACAGTTGGCAGTTCTCGTCGTCCGAGGACGGGACCGTTGCCAACCGGCCCGAGTTGATTATCGAATACGCCGCTCCCACGGTCGGCGTCGTAGTCACGCCGACCACCGGACTTGCCACCACCGAAGCGGGCGGCACCGCACAATTCAGCGTAGTCTTGACGGCCGCACCGACGTCGAACGTGACGATTGCCGTGGCATCGAGCGACACCACCGAAGGTACCGTCAGCACTTCGTTGCTGACGTTCACCACCGCCAACTGGAACGTGGCTCAAACCGTCACCGTCACGGGCGTGGCAGACACAGGCGTGGATGGCAACATTGGCTACACGGTGACTTTAGGGACGATGACGAGCAGCGACACGCGCTACAGCGGGCTTGACCCTGTGGACGTCACGTTGACCAATAACGACAAGTTTGCGCCCGTACTCGACACCAGCAAGACGCCCGTGCTGACGGCTGAGAACGAGGATGCGGGTAGTCCTACAGGAGCGGTAGGAACCTTGATTGTTTCGCTAGTCGACTTCGCGAGTCCGGCGGGCCAGGTAGACAATGTGACCGATGCCGACGCCGGGGCTCTGTTGGGAATTGCCATCACCGCCGCGGACACCACGAATGGGTCGTGGTGGTACACGTCCGACGGTGGCGCGAATTGGTATGCGCTCGGCTCGGTGAGTACGTCCTCAGCGCGATTGCTGGCCGCGGATGGAAACACGCGGCTCTATTTCCAACCCAATGCGAACTACAACGGCTCGCTGACCAACGCGATCACGTTTCGAGCGTGGGATCAGACCGAGGGCGTCAATGGTGGCACGCTTGCCATTGCGACCGTGACCGAGACACTGCTCGATACCTTTAGCGTGTCGTCATACTCTAACAACAACGGCACCCAGAGTTGGACCACCAGTTGGGTCGAGAACGACAGTGCCGGTGGTGGCGCGGCGAGCGGCAATATTGACAATCCGACGCCGTATCTGCGATTCAAGCCGGTCACGGTCGGCAACTACATTTACCGACAGGCCGACTTAACGGGCGCAACGAGTGCGACGTTTTCGTTTAACATGACCTTCAACTCGCTGGACGCCGTCGGGCAAGTTCTCGTACAAGTCAGCAATAATGGCGGTTCAAGTTTCACCACGTTGGCAACGATCACCAACGCTACCGCCACCGGAATTAAGAGTTACGACATTTCGGCCTATGTATCGTCCAACACGCAGATTCGATTTTATGCGGCTGCCGTAAGCTCAAGTGGTATTCGCATTGATGATGCGGAAATTCAATACACGACCGTCGGTGGTGGTTCGACATCATTCTCGACGGATTCGGACACCGCCAGCTTGACCGTCAACGCCGTCAACGACGCCCCCACAGCAACGATCACGCCCACGACCTATGCGGTCAACGAGCAGGCCACGCTTACGCTGCACGGTACGGGCCTGAGCATTGCCGATATCGATGCGGCAAGCGGTAGTGTCCGGGCGACGCTCTCGGTCGTGTCGGGAACGATTAGTGTGTCGGCAGGTAGCACGGGGGCCACGATCTCGGGTTCGGGAACGAACACGGTGACCATTACGGGCACGACCACGCAGGTCAATAACGTGCTGGCTGGTGCCAGCAGCGCGACCGTGACGTACACGATGAATTCTGACACGCCACCGGGTTCCGATACGCTGACGCTCACCGCGAACGACCAGGGTAACACCGGCAGCGGAGGCGCTTTGACGGCGAGTGACACCGCTACAATCAACATCACGGCCTTGAACGACGCTCCCACGGCGACGATCACGCCGACCACGTATGCGGTCAACGAGCAAGCGACTTTGACGCTCCACGGCACCGGCCTGAGCATTGCCGATGTCGATGCCGCGAGCAGCACGGTCAAAGCAACGCTGTCCGTCGTCTCGGGCACGATCAGCGCCACGGCCGGCACCACGGGTGTCACGATTACCGGCTCCGGTACGAATACGCTCACATTGACCGGCACCGTGACGCAGATCAACAATCTGCTCGCGGGCAATCTGAGCAGCACGCTGACCTACACGATCAATTCCGATACGCCTCCCGGCAGCGATACGCTCACGCTCACGGCTAACGATCAGGGCAATACCGGTAGTGGTGGTGCGCTGACCGCAACCGACACGGCCACGATCAACATCACCGCGCTGAACGATGCGCCGATCGCGGCCATCACCCCGACAACCTATTCCGTCAACGAGCAAGCGACATTGACGCTCCATGGCACCGGGTTGAGCATCACCGACGTCGACGCGGCGAGCAGCTCCGTTAGAGCGACGTTGTCGGTCGTATCCGGCACGATCACCGCCACGGCGGGCACCACGGGCGTCACAATTACTGGTTCCGGCACGAGTACGGTCACCCTAACCGGCACGCTGACGCAGATCAACAACTTACTCGCCGGCAATCTGAGTAGCACGCTCACCTACACGATCAACTCCGATACGCCACCAGCGAGCGACACGCTCACGCTCACGGCTAACGACCAAGGCAACACCGGCAG
>JAEUIL010000278.1 GCA_016794255.1 Planctomycetaceae bacterium
GGAAAGTCGTAGTTAATCACGTGACTGATCCGCTGCACGTCGAGTCCGCGAGCCGCGACATCGGTGGCGACGATCACGTCGATCTTGCCCGCCCGAAGGTTGTCGACAATGCGCTCGCGGCTCTTTTGCGCCACGTCGCTACTCAACGCGGCGGTGCGGTGACCTTGCGACGCCAGGTATTCGGCGAGCGGCTCGGTGGTGCTCTTGGCTTGCACGAACACGATCACGCCGTCGACCGCCTCGGCCTCAAGAATCCGGGCAAGCGTCTCTTTCTTTTGATGCGGCGGGGCGACCACAAAGCGTTGGTTGATCGTGTCGGCCGTGGCTGTCTTTTGGGCAATCGTGATCTCGACCGGATTGTGCAGATGTTGCTGAGCAATGCGGCGGATCGACTCGGGCATCGTCGCCGAGAAGAGCGCGATCTGGCGCTTGAGCGGCGCTTGAGTGAGCACCCATTCGACATCGTCGGCAAAGCCCATCCGCAACATTTCGTCGGCCTCGTCCAGCACCAGCCCGCGCAGCTCGGCCAGCTCCATCGACCCGCGGCGCATGTGATCCATGACGCGACCCGGCGTGCCGACGACGATATGCACGCCGCGATCGAGGGCTCGGAACTGCACTTGATAGTCTTGACCACCATAGATCGGCACCACACGCAAGCCGGGCATGCCGGTCGCATAGCGCTCAAAGGCCTCGGCCACTTGAATGGCCAGCTCACGCGTCGGCGTCAGCACCAGGACTTGCGGCGAGCGCTTGGCGAGATCGATTTGCTGTAGCATCGGCAGGGCAAACGCGGCGGTCTTGCCGGTGCCGGTTTGAGCGCGGCCGAGCACATCGCGGCCTTCGAGTAGCGGTGGAATCGCGCGAGCTTGGATCGGCGTGGCGACGGTGTAGCCCGAGCTTTTCACAGCGGCGAGCAACGCGGGATTGAGGTTCAACGAATCGAACGTGACTTCATCGCCAGCCGACTCGTTGGTCGCGGCCAAGGTTTCGACATCGCCAGCAACGGCGTCCATGGGCAGAGCATCAGACAGATTCTCGGACATTCGAGCAGGTACCTAAGTTACGGAGGAACAGGGGTCAGTAAATGACCATGCGCACGGCAACACCACAGTGCTGTCGTCAAGCGGACGCGATCCATTCACCAATCTTGGGGCGGTCACCAGCTAAGGCGACCGTCGCGAGCTTCGCACGGGTTGATCGAACGCGTCAGGTACTGTTCAGAGTCGAAAGAAGATCAACCACGCGGCTCCGGTCGTGCGGAGCTTCTGAAACTGGCCCGATGTGCATTCATCGTTAAGCCCTGTATTCTACGAGCGACGCCGCTTGAGAACCAGGGGTAAAACCGGCATTCAGGCGAGAAATACGGCGGAATCTGCGAGTTTTCTGCAGGTTAAGCAGCCGGATGCCCCCGAATCCACTGAAGTCCGTAACGGCCGATCAGTTCGCGATACCGATATCATCGTTTATGATCGCTGCGTCTCAATTGACGTTGGGCTTGCAAGTATGCGGATGCTGTCTACTCCACAGGCTCGGGTTCCCTTGGTGGGTTTGTACGTACGGAAAAGCCAATGCTGAACTACAAAACTTATCTGATCCGCGAACGAGTCGTGATGTACAGTCATGCAAACACGTATGACATCTACGATGCCGTGACGAACCAGCTAGTCGCGGCTGCGGTCGAGGAACCGCCCAATGCTCTCAAGCTCTTGAAAGCAATGAAGACCCATCGCGCTTCATCGAAGTCGCTTGATATTCGCGGATACTTGAGATTGATATGGAACTTCTGGTTGACGTCGCATCAAGTCAAGGTCTTCGACAAGAGCAATGGTCAAGTCGCTTTCAGCCTCATACGCGGATTCTCGTGGAGTGGCACACGTGTTGAGATTGTCGATGGTCGCGGACCGACATTGGGCTACTTGAAGAGCAAGCTCGTTTCACCAGGGGGTGGATTTTACCTTTATGATTCGCAGGACCAACCGTTGGCTCAAGTCAAAGGGGATTGGAAAGGGTTTGACTTTAAGATGATAAGTAATGACGGCCAAGAGCTTGGAGAAGTTACTAAGCAATGGGCCGGTTTGAAGAAGGAGTTGTTCACGTCGACCGACAATTATGTCATTGCGTTAAACGATAATCAGGTTGACAACCCCGTGGGTGACATGCTGCTACTAGCCGCGGGTTTAGCGATTGATCTTGTTTATCACAGTCGGAAATCGAGAACTTGGTAGCGGGGCGTAAGTGGGATGCGATCTGGCATGCAGTGGCATCTTGCCGCACTACTGGTAATTGTCCAAACAGTGGAAGCCCTCAAAGATGTTCGCCGGGGGCAAAATTTCCCGGTTTCTGTCGGTTAAGCCGTGGCGAGACCCCCGCAGGAACGGATTTCGCAGGGTGGCCGACGGGCAAAGCGCCGATTGACATCGTCCTTGCGGTAGTTGAAGTTGGTGGGGTCGGTCGACTGGACTCGCGATCGATCCCGCTACGTTTTTCCCTCCCCGTTGGAACAAAGGACCCGCCATGAGCAAGCTCACGCTACTGTTCGTTCTCGGCACGTTGGCCTTCGCCGCGACTGTTGCCCAAGCCGCTGACAAGTCGCCGCTCGATCACAAAGTCACCAGCATCGACGGCAAGCCGGTCGACCTGGCTCAATTCAAGGGCAAAGTGGTGATGGTGGTCAACGTCGCCAGCCGCTGTGGCAATACCAAGCAGTACACCAATCTCGAAAACCTGTACAAGAAGTACAGCGACAAAGGCCTGACGGTGCTTGGCTTCCCGGCCAATGAGTTTGGCAAGCAAGAGCCCGGCACGAACGACGAGATCGCCGAGTTCTGCAAGACGAAGTATCAAATCGATTTCCCGATGTTCAGCAAGATCGTGGTCAAGGGCGAGGGGATCGACCCGCTCTACCAAACGCTGACCGCAGACCAGAAGTTTGCCGGTCCGATCAGCTGGAACTTCGAGAAGTTCTTGATCGGCCGCAACGGCCAAGTCGTGGCTCGGTTTAGCCCGAAGCTGAATCCGGAGTCGCCGGAAGTGATCGCCGCGATCGAAGCCGAGTTGGCGAAGAAGTAATCGCGTCGGATCACGAAACGATCGAGATGCCGTAAACGTTACCGGCCGGTGAGTTGCTTCGAGGCGACTCGCCGGCCGGTTTTTTTGTTGGTCGCGCGTGCTCGTTACTGCACGTACTCGACCCCCTTTTTGCCGGTCGGGAGCGCCGACTTGCCGTTCCAGCGGTAAATCATGACCGGCATCAGCAGCCCGCCGGTGCCGAGCTCACCCAGATCGCCGGCCGAGACCCGTACGGCGATATGATTCTGGCCCGGCTGCAAATGCTTGCCGATATCTGCGAACTCGGCCGGCTTGGCAAACCCGATCCAACCGCCGAGCCGCTGGCCATTGAGATACACCTCGATGTCGTA
>JAEUIL010000340.1 GCA_016794255.1 Planctomycetaceae bacterium
TTTGGGGATCCGGCCGGCCTTGGCCCGATCGGGAGTGCGCAACGCCGGCGGCGTGATCTCTCCTTGAGTTACTCGAATCAGCAAGGCAACGGCACCGCCTGACTTGTCGACGGGGGGTAAGAGCGTGAGGATTTCATACAAGATCGCCCCGAGGGAATAGATGTCGCTACGGCTGTCCAGGAGCAGAATCTCGCCTCGCGCTTGTTCGGGAGACATATAAGCGGGGGTGCCCATCACCGCCCCGTCCTGGGTTAGCTCTCCCTCTAATTCGCGACTGGTGATAACTTTGGTCGATCCCGAGCCATCGCTTGCCGAGCCCGTACTGGGCTCGCCGACAGTGCGGCTAGCGCCCATTGGAGGCGATGTTGTAGACGGTTCGTCGCGGCCGACAACCTTGGCTAGTCCCCAGTCCATGACATAGGTCTCACCGAAGTCCCCCAGCATGATATTGGCCGGCTTCAGATCGCGGTGAATTACGCCACGAGAATGGGCATACGACAACGCATGGCAGACGTTGGTCATGACGGTTAGCAGTCGGCTCAGCATCCATGTTCGCTCGGCGGTGGATGACATGTTGCGCAGCTCGTCGAGCACTTGCGACAGACTGCGTCCTTGGACCATCTTCATGGCGAAAAACAGGCGCTGCTCGGCGTCGACTCCCACTTCGTGAATCGGCACGATGTTGGGGTGTTCGAGTTGTCCGGTGATCTGCGCTTCTTCGATGAAACGCGCTTTCTGAGCTGCGTCCCCATCGGTGAGCATGTACTTTACGGCTACTTCGCGGCGAATGTCGCTGTCGATGGCGCGAACCACTGCGCCCATGCCTCCGCGAGCAATTTCCTTGTCGATCACGTACCGACTGCCTGAGTGTGCCCGAGTGTGCAACAACTCGGCGACAGCCTTGCGATCGGACTTGCCGCTTAACTCTGGCGCTGCGGACAACGTGACTCCCATCTCCATGCCCGCCCGCGCCAGACTACTGGGCAATCCGCTAATCTGCCCGCTGGGTACGCTCTGAGGTGCGATCGGGGGTGGAACCGTGATCGGTTCTTTGCAGGTAGGGCATGGCCCGCTACGTCCCGCAAATTGCTCGCGCACCTGAAGTTTTGTGCCGCAATGCCCACAAACGCATTGAATCATCTCAAGTCCCATTGTTGACGGGCTTCCAGTTGCTGAGGCTGTCCCGAATACGATGATAATAATCGACTTGGGTGCGGAGGGAAAATCCGTGTAACCCAAACGTGAGAACCAGTTCTAGGACGAACGAGAATTGCACGTTGGGCTTCTAACCCTAAAAACGGCTTGGCGGATGCACAATTGCTTGGACCATTATGGGACTGCCGGCCCGGTGCTGGAGCCGGCAGTCTTACGTTTTCTCGCGACGTCAACTACGCCGCACACTTGCGTCGTCGGCGAAACGGCCTCGGCAACTCGACATGCGGCGGCTCGTCGCAATCAATCGCGAGCGGCTCCCGTTCGGGCATCACGATCAGACTGAAACCGCGGCGACGAATCGTGGCGGTCGACTCGCCGGTGGACTGGCAACTTCTCGTTCCAATTCAGCTTGGGTCATGGCAGAACTCCAGAAGGAAAGAACCACAGGAACATGCCGACCGCCTGTGCCCCGCTCTGGACGACCGGAGCACCAAGCAACATCCGGTCGACGACAACAATTAACGAAGAACGCGAACCGGCTCAAGAAGCCGAGTTCAGGAGATGAAGTCGTCAAAACGACGCATAAGCGATTTAGCCAGCCAATTGCGGGTGATCGTTTGGGGGGACATAATGTTTTCAACTGTCGGGGCTCGGCAACGCGATCACCGATGGGTCGGGCCAACTCTCATTGCGAATAGATCTGCACGTGTTCGACGGTCCTCCCACTCAAACGCTGCCGTCTGGCGACTCGACGTCGCGCACACTCTTGGAGCGTGTCCGGCTCCATGATCCCGCAGCGTGGCGGCGCTTCGTACATCTCTACGGCCCGGTGATTTACGCTTGGGGACAACGTGCAGGCCTACAATCCCATGACGCGTCGGATGTGACCCAAGAGGTGTTGCAGGCCGTTTCAAGCAACATTGCTCGTTTTCGACGCGAACGACCAAGCGATTCCTTTCGAGGTTGGCTCCGAATTATCACAGCCAACAAAATCCGCGATCACTTTAGGGCACAACAAAAACGGATCGCATCGCACGACGCACTTGAGGACGTGCCCGCTCCCGATCCATCGTCGTTCGACTCGTCACCCAGCCCGGCCGACAACATCGCTCGGCGGGCGCTGGAATTGATCCAGACCGAGTTCGAGCCAACCACTTGGCAGGCGTTCCTTGCCTGTACCGTCTCGAAACTCACCGCCGCGCAGGCCGCCGCCGAATTGGGCCTCACCGTGGCAGCGGTTCATAAAGCTAAGTCCCGAGTGATGAACCGTTTACGTCGCGAACTCGACGGCCTTATCGAGTGATCTTGAAAATAGGTGTCCACCTCTCACGTTCTTATTAATAGAGGGACCGATCGAAGTTACTAACTAACTCAGTCGGTCCAAACGATTCGGACTACCGCTACGTATCGAGACGTCATCATGGCAAATCACCCGTCCAAGGACGAGCTCTCCGCATTTCTGTTCGGTAAGCTTCCGCTCGACAAATGCGACGATGTGGCCAGTCACGTCGAAATCTGCCCCCCTTGCCAAGAGACGGTCAATCAACTGGAGACCGAGCCCGACACACTCCTGGATAGCCTGCGTCGATCGTCCGAACCGGCCCCGATTGACTCGGCCTGCCAACGTGCGTTGGAGCGAGCAGTCACGTTTGTCGGCGGAAGCGCCGATGCGCCGTCGATCACCGAATCGGTCGCAAGCAAGAGTGGCGACCACGATACCCAGCAGGGGCAAGCCGCGACGGCCAAGCCCGACAACTCGATGCCCGACTTCTCCGTATCGGCGGTCTCAAACGATGCTCCCAGAATTCCGACCACGGCCGAGATTGTTGCCAACCTCAAAGCTGCGAACCTGCTCACCGACGACGACTGGAACACGATCCAGCCCCACATCGCCGCTGCGACCGATGGCCTGGTGCTCATCAAACGCTTGCTCGAACTTGGCGCCTTGACCAAATTTCAAGCTCAACTCGTCTATCAAGGCAAGACCCGTGGGCTGTCGTTTGGCGAATACCTTGTGCTCGACCGCATCGGCGCGGGTGGCATGGGCCAAGTCTTCAAGGCCCGGCATCGACGCATGGATCGGCTCGTGGCGCTCAAGGTGATGGCCTCGGCCGCGATGAAGGACCAAGAAGCGGTCAAACGATTTCAACGGGAAGCCAAAGCGGCCGCGCGACTCATTCATCCAAACATCGTCACGGCATTCGACGCTGGCGAGAACGGTGGCGTGCATTTCCTGGTGATGGAATTCGTCGACGGCCATGACCTCTCGGGCTATATCAAAGAGCACGGACCACTAGCCGTTCCACAAGCGGTCGACGCCGTCTTGCAAGCCGCTCGCGGATTGGCGTTCGCACATGCCGAGGGGGTCGTGCATCGCGATATCAAGCCGGCCAATCTGCTGCGAGACAAAAAGGGCGTTGTGCGCGTGCTCGACATGGGCTTAGCCCGGTTTGATGACCCGTTGGGCAAAGGCAAGGACGACGGTTTAACAAGCAGCGGCGCGGTGATGGGCACAGTCGACTACATGGCTCCCGAGCAAGCGTTCAATACCCGCGACGCTGGTCCCGCGGCCGACGTTTATAGTCTGGGTTGCACGCTGTATCGCTTGCTCACTGGTCAATCGCTCTACAACGGCGAAACGGTCGTGCAAAAGATTTTGGCCCATCGCGAGCAAGCCATTCCGTCGCTATCGTCGGGTTCGCAAACCATTCCGGCGGCACTCGAAAAGCTGTACGAACGGATGGTCGCCAAGAAATGGGAAGATCGTCCGACGATGGTCGAGATCGTGCAAGAGTTGGAGCGAATCGCACGTGGCGAGCTATCGTCGAAAATCGTGATCGACACCCAAAGTGCCGCGAGCACTGGAAACGCTGCGTTGGTTCACTCGGCCTCGGCGGGACGCGGCGGCAAACGACCACCGGTGAAATGGCTCGCCGCGGCGGCAGGCGCAGCGGCGTTATTGTTCTTAGGCGTCTGGGTGATCATTCGCGACAAGGATGGCAACGAGGTCGCCCGCTTCAAAGCGCCCGACGGCGCGACGGTGACGATGCAAAACGACGCTCCCGCCGCACCCGCGACGGACAAAACGTCGGTCGCAGTGCTGCCGTCCCCCGCGGCGGTCGCATCGTCCCAGCCACAGCCCGAACCGACTCCGGTGCAAGACCGGGTCAGTTTCAAAACCACCGCAGTGGTCGACAACGATTTGCCACCTTGGAATTTGCCGATAGGTGCTCCGCAGCCGGCTTTAACCCCGTTCAGCCCGGACCAGGCGAAAGAATTGCAAACAGCGTGGGCCAAACACCTCGGTCGCCCGGCAGTGCAAGAGAACTCGCTGGGTATGTCCCTCGCGCTGATTCCGCCGGGGGAGTTCGACGCGGTCTTCACCCAACCCGATGATTCGATGATCAAACCCGAACTGACACGACGACGAGTGCGACTCAGCCAAGCCTTCGATTTAGGTGTCACCGAAGTGACGGTAGCGCAATTCCGTCAATTCGTCGACGCCACCGGGTATCGCACCGACGCCGAAACGAACGGCAAAGGGGGCTACCCCGTAAGCGGAGAATCCAAATCCGAGTGGACTTGGAAAAGTCCCGGCTCGTACAAGCAAACCGACGATATGCCCGTAGTGCAGGTCAGTTGGAACGACGCAAGCGCCTTCTGCGACTGGCTGAGCAAGAAGGAAGGGGCACGGTATCGATTACCGACGGAAGCCGAATGGGAATTCGCCTGCCGCGCCGGCAGCGTGAGCTACCATGCTGTGTGCGAAAAATCGCACGAATTAACTCAGCACGCGTGGGTGAAGGAAAACGGCTCACTGGGCGGTTCGTTTGTGCGGCCTGTCCGCAATTGGCAGGCCAACGCCTTCGGCTTGTTCGATGTGCTGGGCAATGCCTGGGAATGGTGTGCCGACGGCGGTGATCGCGGCAGCGTGGAATGGACCCATGCAGTCGATCCGTGGGGCTATTTCTTCTATCCCAACGTTCGTGGCTGCGGCTTCGACGTTGCCGCCAAAGATGTACATCCGGCTTTCCGACGCAAGAGCCGCTATGAACTGCAGCGTAGTAGCATTGGCTTCCGAGTGCTGCGGCAAGTCTCAACCGACTCGCCCCCCGGGCCGCTCGACCGACCGCTACTGGTAAAGCGAAATAGCCAACTGTTCCAGCAAGCGCTCGTCGCGAAGCCCGCGCCGATTGACGGCCTACGTAGTTGGTCCGTCGAACTCGGCGGTTCTGGGCACATTCAGAATGGCACTCAAGCAACCGTCTGGAGTCCGCAGGGGGATCGAATTGCAACCAGCAACTACAACGATCCTGTAGTTCGGCTATGGGATCGAAATGGGACGTTGGTGCAAATGTTGACCCGACAGAGGACTTTTGTACCTCGCATGACTTTTTCGCCGGATGGTCAATGGTTGGTAACAGTGTGCGAAGAACAAATTTCGATTTGGAACGTTGCAACCGGTGGCTGCCATGCGGTTATCCCGAATACCCTCGGGGGTCGCCCCGCATTTTCGCCCGATGGACAGATGCTCGCAGTATGTCGGGGTAGCCAAACCATGTTCCAAACATTGGATCTAAAAACAGGGAGAATTTTGGGAGTTGCTGGAGGTGTCGGCACCACGGGCGGCGGTGCGGCGGGCGACTATATCGCTTGGTCTCCTGATGGCAAAACGATTGCGACCGTGAACGTAGGCGATTCTATCAGTTTTCATATGGCGCCCGGCTTGGAACGAACCGAGCGCGTGCCGGTTGACAAAAGGCTGTATATGGTAGCCTGGTCGCCGGACGGGAAATGGCTGGCGGCGGCCGAGTTTGATGGCGACCGAAATGTCCTGATTTTTGACGCCCATTCCCGCACTTTGAAAGCGACTTTGGATCGCAAGAAAGTGGGCAGGGAGGTCTGCTCTCTTTCCTGGAGTAAGGACAGTCGTCGCATTCTCGAGGGTGGCAGTATCGATCGCTACTTTATCATCTGGGATGCTTTGACCGGCACCGAGCTAGTGCGTTCTACCGGTGGTGGTGGCCCGGCTTCGTGGTCTCCAGACGAACAGGAAGTCGTCGTCGGTGGCACGCCGCTACGCATCTTCGATCCGCGGACAGGACTCTTGAAACGGACTGGCCCGGATGTGGGCCGGTCAGTGAGTGCCGGTACCGGATCTAGCTCGGGTGCCTGCGATGCTGAGCGATTGTTTGTTCGACATGTCATCTCTCCGAATTCCATTTCGATCTTTAACTCACAAACGGGGGTCTTAATCGACCGCTGGGAAAAGCTTCCCTCTGGACGGTTCAGCCTCTCACCTACTCAAGATTTAATTGCGATTTTCGATAAAGGCAAAGACAAGAACCTGTTCGTGATTGATGCTGCAACTGGTAAACAGCTCCGCGAACTGAAGACGCATCCCGACGAGATCCGGGCCGTAGCTTGGTCTCCAGATGGTCGACTGTTGGCATCGGGCGGGAAAGATAAAGTTGTCCGGATCTGGAACGTTGCGGATACGAAACTGAAGTATGAGTTGCCGGGCCATCAAAGCGAAATCTATTCGCTTGCCTGGTCGCCAGACGGAAAACAACTCGCTTCGTCCGATGCCATCTCGGTGAGGCTATGGGATCCCGCCCAGGGAAGTTTAATGTCCACTCATCACGCATCGAAAGCGTTGTTCACATCTTCTAACGCACTCGCTTGGACGCCGGATGGCCAATCCCTTTGGGTACCTCTAAGTGCTGGCGGCAGCACTGCCGTCAGGCTCAACGTTGTAACAGACACATGGTCGAAACCAGATCCCGGGCCGAACGTTACGGGATTTTTTCCTTCACCGGACTCACGGCATTGGCTGCTTTCGGTTAGTAATCAGCGCTTCACGTATCGACGTGGTGAATCCTCTCAGACTGCCGCGTCTCTACAAGCAGAGTTTAAGGTTAGTCATTGGCACCCTGATTCCCGTCGCGTCGTAGGGGGGATCAATGGCATTGGTTGGATCCGTGGTTACAACGTGGAAACCGACCAACCACTAGGTGTTATTATGCCCGCAATCATTGGCAATAACTGGCTCGTTGTGGGCCCCGAAGGACACTACAACGGCCCGAAAGGTATCGAGGACCATTTGGTTTATGTCGCGCAGACCGACGCGGGCGAGCAAGTCACCTTGTCACCGGCAGAGTTCTCTAAGCGATATGGCTGGAAAAACGACCCCGCTCAAGCCCGACTACTCGGTCCGTAGACGACATTCAAGTTAGACTTCGATGGCGACGGTATGTAAAGATTTGCGGGCTCCATCGTCGGTCAATGCATATAAAGTCGCCATCATTTAATGGGCTGACGGCTCGGTTGCAGGAACCGCTCGGGACGAGTCTCGATGTTCTGATGGGCCAGGGTATCGCCCGCCTGATTGACGACGCGGACGTGCATGGTCTTGGCATGCAGATCGACACCGCAGTAGAATCCGTGCTGTTGTTGATAGAATCTCATCATGGCCTCCGTGATCTGAGGAGTTGGCTGAGCCCGCTCTTCGGCGCTGCCGCCCAGTTGCGGAGCGTCTGCGAGCCCTGGTGGCATCGCGATTATCACTTGGGACTGCCGCCTCTGACGACCTGAGGCCATGTTGAGTATCCAACGGATGAAGCTGAGCGGGGCCGCCATCCAGGTTTCGCGCGGTATGAAGGTCTTGCAGGCGGCCCCCGCAGCTTATCCTTATCGTTAGACGCCCAGGAGCATCATGACAGTCAAGCGCATGGACAACGTCGGCATTGTGGTGGAAGACATTGATGCCGCCATTGAGTTCTTCACCGAACTCGGCCTTGACCTTGAGGGGCGCATGCCCATCGAAAGCGAATGGGCTGGCCGCGTCACCGGAGTGCACGGCCAGCGCGTTGAGATCGCCATGATGCGCACCCCCGACGGCCACAGCCGCCTCGAGCTCTCGCGCTTCGACGCTCCCGCCATCGCGTCCGATCACCGCACAGCCCCCGTGAACTCGTTGGGTTACCTGCGCGTCATGTTCGCCGTCGAGGACATCGATGACACCCTCGCTCGGCTCGGCAAGCTCGGTGCGACGGTGGTCGATGAAGTCGTCAACTACGAAGACATCTACCGGCTCTGCTACATCAGGGGTCCCGAAGGCATTCTCATCGGGCTCGCCCAACAGCTCGGGCAGCAGACCTCCCGAGAGAATCCCTTGGAACGCAAGCCTTGAGAACTCAGCCGTGGGTGTCTAAGAACCAGTTGCAGCGGACGGTCCGCTGCGCGGTCCCCCGCTGCAACCGGAACGTTATCCGGCTGAAATCCGGCTTGCTCCCCGAACACAACCCAACCGTTCGAGAACGCTTTGTCATGACAAAATTTAAAGACCATGACGCTTATATCGCTGCGGCGCCTGAGACATTCCAGCCGCTGTTGGTGCAACTTCGCGCGCAACTCGCTAAGGTTCTTCCCGATGCAGAAGAGATAATTATGTTTGATATGCCCGGATTCGGGTTAGGAAAGACGATCATTGCGGGATACGCGGCATTTAGCAAGCAATGTGGCCTCTATGTGGACAAGGCCGCCATCGCTGCTCTTGCCGACGAGATTGCTGCCGCAGGACTCAAGGCCACCAAGACAGGTGTTACCTTTTCAACCAAAAATCCTATCCCTGACAAACTAGTCAAGAATCTCGCTCTTGCATCGCGAAAGGCACTGGGGATTTGACTGGAAATGTTTGCAACTTTGCGGATAACCATGGGATGCAACGGAGCGGCGGTGGTGCGGTTTTTGGTGAGATCAATGTCAACTCACGTCGCCCGCTGATCCCGGACGTTCGCTGTCTGATTTCGGTCACCTCATTCGCTGGCGTGACGCATCGGTGAACGACCGGCGGCAGCACGGGCATGCTTCATCGAATCCCTTTGCCAGGGCAGAAAATGCAGTCGGCTGCGGCAGAGTCATGATTGCCTTGAACGCTAACGGGGCCCGATGGGCGTAGTGTCGATAGGTGATTCCAGCTACCGAGTGGCCAAGAATCTCAATCGACGACTCCGGCATATGCTCGTCATAGTACGTCGCACACGTCTTGCGGAGATCCTTGAGTTCCCAGGGCTCTTTCGCCCCAGATTCAATGTTCGACTTCTGCCGAATTCCCGCGAGGGTGCAGAGTTCTTCGAAGCGAGTATTCGGTCGCGAGCCGCCACCGAGGAATACTGGGGCGTCCGGATCTGGATCGCTTGGCAAAATGCTCTTGAGATGAGTATGGACGACGCGGTTCATGGGCCGATAGAACGATTTACCAGTTTTGACTCGGAGATAGAACAGCCAGCCCCAGGGCGAGTGCTGCTTGACGTTTCTGTCCGGCGACTGCCGATC
>JAEUIL010000360.1 GCA_016794255.1 Planctomycetaceae bacterium
AAGATCACGGCGTATGTTGATGATCGAGTTGAGTTGTCGAAACAGTACCACGGCTATTCGGCGAGCACGTTTCCGACGCAGCAAACGATTCCGCCCGAGGTGCGTAAGAACTTTCTGCAAGACAGTCCAGGGATTGAAACGCGGTCAAAAGCGGTGACGGCATTGGCGGCCGAGTTGACCGCGGGCGTCGAGCATCCGTGGCAACAGGCCGAGGCGTTCTTCAATTGGGTGCGAAACCATATCGAGCCGCAGATCGGTCCGTACACGAGTGTCGCGACGGCGCTCGAAACGCGCCGCGGCGATTGCGAGGAGATGGCCGGCGTGTTCGTGGCGCTCTGTCGGAGCGTGAACATTCCGGCGCGGCTGGTCTGGGTGCCGAACCACGCGTGGGCCGAGTTCTATTTGACCGACCATGACGGCCAAGGGCATTGGATTCCCGTGCACACGGCGTGTTATTCGTGGTTCGGGTTCACCGGCGCTCACGAGCTCGTGTTGCAGAAGGGGGACCGGCTCAGTGTGCCGCAGCGCGGACACCAACTCCGGCTGCTCGATGATTGGCTCCGTTGGTCGGGGAGCAAGCCGAAGGTGCGATACCTTGCCGAATTGACGCCCGAACCGGCAACGACCGGCGGCGATGCAGGCCCCGGCGCGCGCCGCAAAGACGAACGGGGCGAATGGCTACTCGTGGGCAATCACGCGCTCGACAAGTTGCTGCGCCGTTGACGATTGCAATGCCGGTCAATCCACCGAGAAGCACAACCAAGGACACTCGGGCACGAAAGGTTCCCGAGGAAAGGAAATTGTGCGAAAGACGTAGTTGCTCAAGGCACGCGAGACGCGTGCCCAACCGTTACTTCGCCGGCTTGACCGTCTGAATCGATAGCTCGCGCAGCTGACGCAAGTCGACGTCGCCGGGGGCCTCGGTCATCAAGTCGCTCGCCTTTTGCGTCTTCGGAAACGCGATGCAGTCGCGAATGTTGTCCAAGCCGGCAAACAACATCACCCAACGATCGATGCCGAGCGCAATGCCGCCGTGCGGCGGCGCGCCGAATTGCAAGGCGTCGAGCAAGAACCCGAACCGATCGCGAGCCTTCTCGGCATCGATGCCCAAGAGCCGGAAGACTTGCTGCTGCACGTCTTGATCGTGAATTCGGATCGTGCCGCCGCCCGCCTCGCTGCCGTTGATCACGAGATCGTACGCAATCGCGCGACATGCGGCCGGGTCGCTGTCGAGCTTGGCTAAGTCCTGCGGTCGCGGCGCGGTGAACGGGTGATGCATCGCCGCCCAGGTCTTTTCTTCCGGGTCCCAGGCGAACATCGGGAACTCGACGATCCACGAGCAGTGCATCTTGGCCGGGTCGTAAAGTTTGAGATCGACACCGAACTTCTTCCGCAGCGCGTACAGACCTTTGCACGTCACTTCAAACGTGTCGGCCATGAACACGAGGAAGTCGCCAGGAGCGCCGTTCAAGCGATCCTTGATCTGCGCGAGCAACTCGGGCGCAAAATTCTTGGCGATCGGCGACGCGAGCGAACCGTCAGCCTCGACCTTGAACCAAGCCAAGCCCTTGGCGCCGAAGTCGTTCTTCACCCAATCGGTCATCTCGTCGATCATCGAGCGCGAGTACTTGCTCGCGGCCCCTTTGGCGTTCATGCCGCGAACCTTGAGGCCCGCATCGGCGGCAGCACGAAACACGCGGAACTCGGTCTGCGCGGCGAGATCGGTGCAGTCGACAATCTGCATGTCGAACCGCAAGTCCGGGGCGTCGTGACCGTACTTCTCCATCGCCTCGTCATAGGTCATCCGCGGCAGCGGCAGTGGCACGTCGAGACCGAGCACCTCTTTGGCCAGCTTTTGCACCAAGCCGTCGATGATGCCGATGATGTCCTCGGCCGTGACGAACGCCATTTCGACGTCGAGCTGCGTGAACTCGGGTTGCCGATCCGCGCGCAGGTCTTCATCGCGGAAGCAACGCGCCACCTGCACATAGCGATCGTAGCCGGCGATCATCAGAATCTGCTTGTAGAGCTGCGGCGACTGCGGCAGCGCGTAGAACTTGCCGGCATGCACGCGGCTGGGGACCAGGTAATCGCGCGCGCCCTCGGGCGTGCTGCGTCCCAAGATCGGCGTTTCGATTTCGAGAAAGTTGTGCTGATCGAAGTAGTCGCGCATCCCTTTGATCATGCGGTGACGCAAGATCAGCGTCCGCTGCATCTCGGCCCGACGCAGATCGATATAGCGATGCTTCAACCGCAGGTCTTCGCCCGGCAGATCGCGGGTCGACGGCGTGAACGGCGGCGTCTGGCACTTGTTCAGCACGGTGAGCGAGCGCGAACGAACCTCGATCTCGCCGGTGTCGAGCTTCGGGTTGATCGTCCCCTCGGGCCGCGGCGCGACGATGCCGGTCACTTGGATCACCCATTCGTCGCGCAGCATTCGGGCGGTGTCGAGAATGCCCGGACCACTTTCGGCGGTAAACACGACCTGCGTCTTGCCGTAACGATCGCGCAGATCGACGAACAAGCTGCCGCCATGATCGCGGTAGCTGTCGATCCAACCGCAGACGGTGATCGTTTCGCCGACGTTTTCTTTGCGCAACTGACCGCAGGTATGCGTGCGTAGCAAGGCTCGACTCCCGAGTCTATGAAAATAGGTACTGCCGACCGAACATGTTCGGAAGAATCGCAAATTCTACGCAGAAACCGCCCCCACCGAAAGAGAGGCACTGTTGGGGAAGTGATACCGCTTGGTGATGTGTGCCATGCCCACGTCTTCGTGGGCATGATTTTTAACCGGGAAACATGCCCACGCGGACGTGGGCATGGCACACGATTCTTTAAAAAGGCACACTACCTACGGTTCGTAATCGGAGCGGCGACTAGACGATGATCGTCGTCAGGGCCTGGAAATCAGGGTCGTTACGCAGCGGATCGAAGTCGCTCTCGGCCGAGATCATGTCGCGGTAGTTCGGCTCGAGCACCAGCGCTTTCGAGAGGCACTCGATCGCGTCGTGCTTGTGCCGGGCCAGGCTGTGGTAGCAGGCCAAGTTGTAGTGCACGATCGCCTGTTCCGGGTCAGCCTCGCGAGCCCGTTCCAGGGCGTGAATCGCGTCGGACAGCCGATTCGTCCGCTTGTAGCACCAGCCGAGCCCGAGATAAACCTCGATCTTGCTCGGCGACAGCTCGATGGCCTGTTCCAGCACCTCGGCCGCCTCGGCAAACCGATCCTGAGCCCGCAGGGCCTCGCCCATGAGCCACAACCGGGCTCCTTTGAACGTCCCCGGGTCGGTCATTCGATCCAGAGCGTCGAGCGCATGCTGCGGCAAACCGAGTTCGAGATAGCCCTCGGCCTCGCGAATGATACGCTTGCAGCGAATTTGGTTCGTGGCAGCAGTCACGGCCATACCCTATCGAGATCGTGAAAGCGGGGAGCGAAACCGGGCCAGCGATGCTTTCCGACCTACACCTAAATTCTACCTGAAAGTTGATTCCTTCCCAGGGCGAATCGGGGAATTGCGCGGCGGCGTCGAGCACCGTGCGAGTTGCGATCGATAACGTCGCGCAGGTCCCCTGTCAGACACTTTCGGCGTTTTGTAGGTTCACCCTTTGCTTACCCCTCGAAAGCACAGGTTTCGCCGCGCGGTAGCAGCTGTCATTGGCTCGCTGCGGCGAACTACGCAACGCTTGCCGTGGCCATGCGATAGCGTTCGGCCAACGATCGCCCGGTCGATGTGAGCTTCAACACCGGCGCGAATTCCTGGAAGCTGTGGTCAATTTCGCACAGCAATTCATACACCGGCAAACTATCAGCCCCGCTAATACGTTGATACAGCTCTTCAAATGCGGGCAAGTCGGTCCAGCCTTGATCGACGCTCGCCGGCAGCATGGACGACAGCACGACGCACGTCCGCGGTTGAATCAAATTCGTTTCGTGTTCGAGCGAGGTGGTGTGGGTAGCGATCAGTTCGACCATTTCCTTGGGCAACTTCCATTGTCCGGCCAAGGCGACCGCAGCGATGGCGTGTGTCCAACCGAAGCGTTCAAACTCAAGCGTCGACAGTCGTGCCACGCCATCCTGACGTGCGGCGAGCAGCGGCACATATTCTTTACCCAGCTCTTTGGCCAGAATCGGAATCGCCATGTCTTGCAAGAGCGCCGCGGCGAACACGTCCTCGGCCTCGCGCAGTCGCAGCATTTTGCCGACGTTTCGCGCACAGATCGCGCGTTGCAGACTGTCTTGCCACAGCAGCTTCAGATCGAACACGCCGTTGCGCGGATTGGGCATCAGGCTGAAGACGGCGTTCCACAGCACAAAATTCTTAATCGTGCGCACGCCTACCAGAGCAATGGCCTGCCGCACGCTGGCGATCTCGTGGGCAAAACCGAAGTACGACGAGTTCACGAACTTCAAAATCTGCGCGGTCAGCCCCGGATCGGCTTCGAGCGGAATCGAGTACTCGGCCGGGCCGTTGTTCTCGTCGCGCGACAATTCAAGCACGCGAATGGCGCTCTGCGGCAAGGCCGGCAACTGGGCGCCGGCCAGGATCTTTTGCAGAGCGGCAAACTTGGCTGGATCAACCGACATGGATTCTCACTCCCGACTGGTCTGACAAAGTGCGACGAGGCAGCGCGTAGCGAACGCGCACCGATCGAACGGCTTTCCAGAGCAAACCTACGTCAACTTACTAGGCCGGGCAAAACGATCACCCCAGGCCATCAACGTTTTGTCAGTCGCTGTGGCGTTCCGGCAACATTCGATCTCGGGTTGTGGTTTCGAGGCGACATGCGTCATTTCGGGCGCAAATCACCCGGTGAGCGCAAGTGCCGACAGGCTTGGGTTTAAGCGAAAGTAGCGCGTCCCCGAGCGAATTTGGTCCGGTGGATGCATCGGTCGTGGGGGAGTGTTTCCGTTTCACGACCACGCTGCTCGCCCCATGACGACCTTACCAAAGACAATCGTTTCCGCCGGGTTCATTGCCGGGTTGGTCGGCGGCATGATGGGGCTCTGGTACTTTGACGGCCCGCGCGAGCCGTGGCTGATCGACACGACCGACCCGTTCCGGTACTCGCCGCAGGTGCATCCGGTCGTGATCGCGCTCTTTCAGTTGTGCGTCGCACTGCTGACGCTCTCGTGGTGGGACGCCCACCGCGATTCCACCGCTACGGCTGCGACGCCGACGACGCATTATCTCGACGATGCGATTTGATGCCGCCGGTCTCGTCCTGGGACTCGACCGGTGACAACGGGAGTTCGCCACTCGGTCGAATGTCGGCCTTTAATAGCGACTCCATCTCGCTTAGCGCCGTGCGATGCGCGGCGAGTGTGTTCGCTGCTGAGCAGTCGGCCGGCACGCTGAGTTGATAGCCGCGCAGGTACGCATCGTTGGCGGTGAACTGCACACAGATGTTGGTCGCCACACCGGCCAAGATCAGCCGCCGCGTCTGCATGTGCGTGAGCAGTAGATCGAGCGACGTGGAAAAGAAGCCCGAGTGTTTCGGCTTGAGCACGAAGTAATCTTCCTCGTCGGGCTCAAGCAGCCGCGCCAGTGGCTCGCCGCGAACTCCGTCATTGAGGCAGTGCGCGACTTGCTGCTTGAAGTCCGACCGCCAGCGACCAAAGTTGTCGTTGACATACACCGTCGGCAGGCCCGCCGCTCGCATGCGTCGCTTGAGCGTCACCAAGGCCTCGGCCATCGGCAGGGCAAATTGCAACAACGCGTCCCCCTCGGCGAACTCGAGGTCGTTAATGACATCGATCAGCAGCAAGGCGGTATCGCCGCCCGCGGGCGTATTGCCGTGGAAATCGCCGTGGCTGGGCATCGTGTGGACTCGGAGGGAATGATAAGCGGAAGAAAGGACGTGAATGGCCGTAGAATCTCGTGCAGCAATTGGCATTCCGCAGTCGGGACCTGATCTGGCTGCGAGACGCTCAATGGGAAGGAGCGCAGATCAACTCCCGGGACACGCCGCGAAGTACCTGGAATAGGAACAGAGTTTGCTTCGCTGGCTCGCATGCCCGATTCACAAAACCCGCATGCCACCCAACTTCCTTCGTACGCTCCGATGTTGGCGGCGTATCACGAGGCGTTTGGGCCTGAGTTGGCGGCGATGATTCGGTCGGTGCCGGCTCGCCCGGGGCCGGGTCGCAACGCGGTTCGCATTCTGGATGTGGCGTGTGGCGACGCAACCTATGCGCGACTGTGGTCCGAGCAACTCGGCGTGGCCAGCGAGATTGTGGCGTTGGACCTGTCACGCGCCTGGCTCGCGAGTGCGGCGGAGCAAATCGTCGATCGTCCGATCGCTCTGTGCCAAGCCAAGGTCGATGCCCTGCCGTTTGCCGACGGCGCGTTCGATGTCGCCTGGTGTCCGCAGAGTTTGTACAGCCTGCCCGACATGCAAGCGTGCTTGAACGAGATGGTGCGGGTCGTGCGGTCCGAGGGGATCGTCGCGCTGGTCGAGAACGACGAACTGCACCACATCTTGCTCCCCTGGCCGATCGACGTGGAACTCCACCTGCGCGCGGCGGAATGGAAAGCGTTTCGCCAGCAACATGGGCCGCCGTCGCGGTTCTACGTCGGTCGCTGGCTCACGCGACTGTTACGGACCGCCGGTCTACGACACGTGCGCGAGCGTTGTTATGCCTCAGTGCGTCAGCAACCCCTCACGCCGCCCACGAGTAAGTATCTGACCGAGTATTTACGAGCGCTACGAGCACGCGTCACGCCCCATCTCAAGCCGCGTATGGCCCGCCGCTTGGCAGAACTCGCGGACCCCGACCATCGCCGGTTTCTGCTCCGTCGCCCCGATCTCACCGTGATCTGCCTCGATCGGTTGGTCACCGGCGTGAAGCCATAGCGTGATTGCCGAGGGATCAGAATCATTCGGTAACTCTCACTCCGGCACTCGCCCGCCATGCACTTCAGTGCCGAACGTCATCGGCGTGTACAAACTCCCCTCGGTCACCGAAGCCGGCGGAGCTTGTTCCATCTGCGTCTTATGAGTCTGCCGGGCGAGGATGTTTTCGGTGAGTTTCGGCGCGATTTTGTGCGCCAAGTCGGCCAGCTTGCCCGCCGTCCCCACGATTACCTCGTCGCGCGGATGCGTGACCAAGCTCTCGATAGCATCGATCACCGACTCGGGATCGTACAACGGCGGGATCGGCGTTGCTTGGTGACCGCTGTGGTTCGACGCATGGTCAAAGAACGGCGTGTCCATCGCCATCGGCATCACGGTGCAAACATGGATCGCGGCTTGATTGTTTTGCTTTAGCTCTTGTCGCAAGGCCGAACTGAGCCCGACGATTCCGTGCTTCGACGCAGTATATGACGCGTAATACGGCGCTGGAATTTTGCCGAGCGCCGAGGCGACGTTGATCAGCGTCCCCCCGTTCTGTTTGCGAAACTGTCGCAGAGCCACGTAACTACCGTAGATCGTGCCGAGCAAATTGATCTCGACCACCTGGGCATGATCTTCGAGCGGCACTTCATCGAACCGGCCGATCACGCCGACGCCAGCGTCATTAATCCACACGTCGATTCGTCCGAAAGCGCGCAGGGCGCTCTGAGCGAGTTGTTCGACGTCGGCTTGACGACTGACATCGGTGGTGATCGGCAAGGCATCTCCGCCTGCCGCGGCGCATTCTTGCGCCAACTCGGCGAGCAATTTCTCTCTGCGAGCTGCAAGAACTACAGCCGCACCGCGCGAGGCCAACGCTCGGGCGGTTCCTTTGCCAAACCCGCTCGAAGCGCCCGTGATGACCACGACTTTCTTTTCTAAATCATAGTGGTGGTTCATGAGCGGCTCCGCGGTCGGGTGCTAACTGAAAACAGGTTGCAGAACTTAACTCGGCAGCAGGGAATCGTCGGCTTCGGCGTCCGCGAAACTCACGTCGCAATCATCGGCATCCTCTTCGGGACCGAGATGCACGAGCGCATCGAGCGCACTCCGCACGCGAGCACAATCCTCGGGCCAGTAGTCATAGAGCACGAGCGCAACATCCTGCAGATTGATTTGCCGGCACATGATGAAACTCCTATCCACGAGAAGATAAATGACTCGATCAAGGGCGATCGTCGTCTGGAAAGTCTGTCAGTCCTTGACGCAGATCATGTGCCAAATGTTGAGAGTTCACGGTCGAAGGAGGAATGTGTTTCCGTTTCAAAATGCGAAACAGAGTATCCATCACGCTCCGCGTGATGCTGCACTGGAACCGACTGGGCGCAAGTGGCGAGCTAGTCAGGAGCGTCGAACCTACGATCCCGCATCACGCGGAGCGTGATGGATACTATTTAACTCAGCTGCCGAGCGAGTCGTAAACTCGCCCGACAACTGGGGAGTGAACCACGCCCCGTGGATTCAGGCCGACCAACTCGCGCCCACGATCACACCGCCTCCGGCGGCGCGATCGCCTCGGGAACCTCGATCCCCAACGCGGTCGCGAGATCGATCTGATGTTCTTGCTCTTGGATCAAGATCTGGCGGATGTGCTCGGCCATCGCGTACTCGCCGAGCGCTTCGCATTGTCGGACCCGTTGGCGATAATGGCCGATCGTCTCGGTTTCGTTGTCGAGATCAAAGCGGAGCATCTCCTCGGCCTTGGTCGACGTGCGGACCGGCATCGGCTCGGTGGCCGGATCGCCGCCAAGATAATCGATCTGCTGCGCGATGATGAGCGCATGTTGCAGCTCTTCGCCCGCATGCAGCTCCAACTCCTTGGCAATGTTCATGTACGCGGCTCCCTTGATCACCTGCGAGTACACGACATACGCAATGATCGCTTGATACTCGCGCCGCAGATCGTCATTGAGCAGTTCGATGAGCCGTTCGCGACTGATGCCGCCCGGGGACGGGGCAGCGGTTTCGCTCCGCGCCGCGGGACGGACGTGTTCGACAGCCATGAGTAAGTCTCCGAAAGAATATGGATGAGCAGGTTGACCTCCGGCCGACTCCGGTGAAAGCAAACTGCGCGCCGCGCGGTCATACGACAATTCGTCGCAGTCGCTGCCGCTTGCGTGTCACGAGCTAGCGGAGAATGAGGGGTGAATTGGTTGCCCTGTTCATCGGTCTGATCATTCCTGGTGTCGAACCGACCACCTTGGTACGCATCCGAGCGACAGTTGCTACACGTCTCCAACGAATGTAGCGAGATTGCTCTTGCCCTCGATTCCTGGCATAGGGTTTGCCCCATCCTGGGCAACTCAGTGAGGAAAAACTCTCTTAACGCTAAGGATAGTTGCCATGCATTTGTCTGAACTGCGCCGTCGCATCACCACTCGTTTGGAAAACAAGTTGGTCGGGCGAGACGAAGGAGTCATGCCGGATCATCGTAGTCGGCTCAAACCGACCGAATTCGTCGACCGCAAACTCTATGCATTGCTCGAAGATGCGCGAGCCGTGCCGAACCCCGCCGCCCATCTGGCTATCCAGGAAAGTTAATTACCGTTTTCAAAGGGGCCGGTCTATTTGCGTTTATGACTTGAACCAGCCACAGGGTCGCGCGAGGAGGTAACCGCGCGAATGTCGCTGGGATGATTGTGGTTGTGGGAATGGCCATCATGCGGAGCGTGATGGCTACTCTTTTGCGCCCATCGTGACGCGGACTTCATGTTCGCCCGACGTCGCCGCCAACGGGATGGCACCCAACGGGCACTCGACGCCGTCGCACGTCACGCTTTTCACGCCGCGCTCCACATGCGCGGGATTCTCGACCTGAATGCGATACGTGGCCCCGTTGAACCGATAAGTCACCGTGAACGTGTCCCACGCCGCGGGGATGCAAGGATCCATCTGCAAACAGCGGTCGTGCAAGCGGAAGCCCAGCAACTGTTCGAGCGCGACGCGATACATCCACGCCGCCGAGCCGGTGTACCAAGTCCAACCACCGCGGCCGCGATGCGGTGACTCGCCATACACGTCAGCCGCCACGACATACGGCTCGACTTTGTAAAGGTCCAACCGGCGATCGTCGTCGGTGTGATGCTGCGGCGCGAGCAGCTCGAAGAGTTGCATGGCGCGCGAACCCGCGCCGAGTCGCGCCCAAGCTTCGATCACCCATAGCGCGGCATGCGTGTATTGCCCGCCGTTCTCGCGAATGCCGGGCAGATAACCTTTGATGTAACCTGGCTGCAAATCGGTCTTGTCGAACGGCGGTTGGAACAAACACACCATCCGATCGTCGAGCCGCACGAGTCGCTCCCAGGCAGCTTCCATACCTTGCCGGGCTCGCGCAGGATCGCCACCGGCAATGACCGCCCACGATTGTGGCAGCGAATCGATCTGACAGGCGTCGTTGTGTACCGAGCCCAACGGCGTGCCGTCGTCGAAGTACGCGCGGCGATACCACTCGCCGTCCCACGCCTGAGTTTCGATCGCCTCGAGCAGCCGAGCCCGTTGTGCTCGCCATGCCGCGGCACGATCCGATTCGCCCATCGATTCGGCGATCGGGGCGAACTTGCCGAGAATATCGACCAGGAACCAGCCGACCCACACGCTTTCGCCCCGACCACCGATGCCGACCGTGCTCATGCCGTCGTTCCAGTCGCCGCAGCCCATCAGCGGCAGGCCATGATCGCCGAAGCGCAGACCGTTCTCGATCGCCCGCACGCAGTGCGTGTAGAGCGTGGCACTCGTCGTCGCCGGCTTGGGCAACTCGTAACGCTCATGTTCGTGCGGTTCGAGCAATGCCGACTGAATGAACGGCACCGACTCGCGGAGCACGTCGCTGTCGCCGGTCTTCTCGACATAGTACGCCGCAGCGAACGGCAACCACAGGAAGTCGTCTGAGAACCGAGTCCGCACTCCGCGGCCCGACGGCGGATGCCACCAGTGTTGCACGTCCCCCTCTTCATACTGACGCGACGCGGCATAGAGCAAATGCGCTCGCAGCAGCTCGGGCCGACTGTAAACCAACGCCAGCGAATCTTGCAGTTGATCGCGGAAGCCGAACGCTCCGCTGGCTTGATAAAAGCCCGCGCGGCCCCAGATGCGGCAACTCAGCGTTTGATACAGCAACCAACGATTGACGAGCAGGTTCAAGGCCGCGCTCGGTGTCTCGATCTGCACGGTATTCAAGGTCGCGTCCCAACTATCGCGGGCATCGTCGAGCGCCCGCTGAACCGTGGTCAACTCGCTGTAATGACTCAACAGCGCGTTGACATCGTCGCGATTGGCCGCCTGGCCGAGCAGGAACGCAATCTCGGTCGTTTGACCCGGCGGGATCGTGCACTTGGTTTGCACCGCGCCGCACGGGTCGAACGCCGCTCCGACGCGCCCCGACAGTTCCTTGCGGTCAAGCGCGGCCGGCTTGGTCCACGAGCCGTTGCGGCCGAAGAACTCGGTGCGATCGCCCGTGACGGTGTGTGGTCGACCGACGACCTGCAAGAAC
>JAEUIL010000387.1 GCA_016794255.1 Planctomycetaceae bacterium
GGCAAGAATCACATGAATCCCGCCGTGCTCGCCGAGGTGCAGAAGCATTTAGCGGTCGATCCCGAGCGGCGATTCAAACTGGTCGCCAATCTGCCGTACAGTGTCGCCACGCCGATCTTGTCGAACCTGCTGATCGCCGAACCGATTCCGCTGACGATGACCGTGACCATTCAGAAGGAACTCGGCGACCGCATCTGCGCCGCGCCGTCGACCCGCGATTACAGCGCGCTCTCGATCTGGATGCAGAGCCAATGCCGAGCTGAGATCGTGCGGATCATGGGTCCCACAGTGTTTTGGCCCCGACCGAAGGTCCACTCGGCCATCGTGCATATCGAGTTCGATCCCGCGCGTCGTGCGCAGGTCGACGACCTGACGTTCTTTCACGAGACCGTGCGAGCGCTGTTCTGCCACCGCCGCAAATTCTTACGCAGCGTGATGGTCAGCGTTATGAAGGATCGGCTCACCAAGCCGCAAGTCGACGAGGTCGTCGCCGAGATGGGCTTCAACGAGACCACCCGCGCCGAAGAACTCGACGTGCCAACGCTCATCGAACTCTGCCGCGTGCTCAAGCGCAAAGTGGGCGAGTGCGCGCCATCGGCACTCGCCACCTGAGCGATTGTCTGATCCGAAGCGGTTACTTGCCGAGCAAATGCTCGAGAATGTAACGCTCGAGCCCTTCGTAATCGAGCTTCTGCCGGAAGGCCTCGACCTTGGCTTCGTCGACGCTCCGCACTAAGGCCAGCAGATGGTGGAACATCGCGATGCTGTTGGCCAGGTGCTTCGTATCGTCGGCTTGCTTCGTGGTCCGCATCGCCTTGATGTCGAGCCCGATCACGCCGATGTCGTAATACTTGGCCCGTTCGAGCACCCAGACTTGATTGAACGCCCGGCGTAGATCGACCGAGCCGAACGTCTTGTCTTGGTCGTACTTGAGGCCGTTCTGATCGTTGAGATGCACGCCCCACAGCTTCTTGTGCCACAAGGCGTACGCCATGTCGTCGGCCGGATCGAGACCGGCGAGAATGCTGTGAGCGCTCTCGATCAACACGCCGACCCGCGCCGGATCGCACGTGCGATAGACCAGGCCCATGAAGTGACCGACCGACGGACAATAGGCTTGATCCATCGGCTCGTTGGGTTTCATCTCGCCCACGATGCGAATCTTCGGATCGTAGCTGAGCATGTCGTCGATCGCTTCGACCATGCGACCCACGGCAAGCGACGCATCTTTCGCCTCGCGAATGTACGTCCCCTCACGCGCCGGCCACAACACAATCAAATCGATGCCGAGCATGTTGGCGATATCGATCGCGCGGCGTGACCGATCCCGCGCATACTTGCGGCTCGCGGCACTGTTCGCCGTGTAAGCGCCGTCGACGGTACGCGGATCCTCCCACAACCGCGGAGCCACGAACTCGGGCTTCAAGCCTTCGCTATCGAACAGCTTCTTGACCTTAGCCACCCCCTTCTGCGTCTCAGCCGCATTCCAGTCGGCCGGCACAACATCGTCATCGTGCAGCTGGATGTACTCGTAGCCCAGCTTGCGATACTGAGCGACTTTCTTCGCAAACGGGACTTCTTTCCGCACGACCGGCCCGAACGGGTCCGCGCCTTGCGAAATGTTCCAAGGACCGAAACTGAAGCGATATTTGCCGACGGAGTTGGCCATGATCGTAGGTGCCAATGCAGGGTGAGCGAATGAGTTAGGTCAGCCGATAACGCAGAGCATGGTAGCAAGCGGCGTGGCGAGTTTCCACGGTCAGACGGGCTCCGGGAGGGTTACGTTGCGTAACAAGCGTCACGCACGCTCAAGTAGCTCAAATCGCACACTCACGGTAGAATTCGAGTCAGGAGAACTCGCTAATGTTCCGTTCGCTGCCGACTGTCGTGTTACTGCTGCTTGCGGCTGGGCTCACCGGTTCGTTCTGGCTCACGCCGACCGTGTCGCAACCGTTGACCGTAACAGCGCCTGCGCGGCCGAAAGTGGATCTCGCCAAACGGGTCGAGCCGACGCTGGCCAAAGCCGATGCCGAAGCTGAAGCGGCCGTGGAACGTCAACTGGCCCATCTCACGCGGTTCTTCGCCGAGGCTCGCGGCCGGACTCCGCAGTTCGCCGAGAGCGTGCTCGGCTGGGGCAGCAAATGGCGGTTCGTCATCGATAAGGTGCCGTACACCAAAGGCGACCGCCATGCCGAGTACCTGCGGAAAATGTTCGCCGAGCAGCTGTTCTCGGATAAAGAACTGACCCAGGCCATCGAACAGATTGCCCGGGGTTATGCCGACGCGCTCACGGATGTCGAGAACCAGATGCTCGTCCGTCTGCGGCAAGATATCGTCGGGCTGCCGGTCGCCGAGTTGCCGCAGTTCCAAGATCCTGTCGCCCTGCAAACGGCGTACGGTTCCGCGTTGAAACAGGCCCAAACCCATGTCGGCGCCAGTGTGAATACC
>JAEUIL010000402.1 GCA_016794255.1 Planctomycetaceae bacterium
GCAGCCACGGCGGCGGCACGGTCGAAGGCCAAGTCGGCATTCTGCACGGCTACGGTGTGACCGAAGAGTTCTGCGGTTGTCCGATCCGCGCGTCGATGGAAACCATCGTCGTCTGCCAAGCGCCCGAGGGCTTTCCGGTCCACTTCGACAAACACGCGAGTGAGGCCGACCACGTCATCGTCTGTGGGCGGATCAAGCCGCACACGAACTTTGTCGGCGACGTGGAAAGCGGTCTGATGAAGATGATGCTCATCGGACTGGGTAAGCACAACGGCGCGAAGATCTATCATCGCGCGATTCAAAACTACAGCTTCCCGCAAATCGTCCGCAGCGTGGCCAAGGTGGTGCTCGAACAATGTCGAGTCGTCGCTGGCGTGGGGATCGTCGAGAACGGTTACGACGAGACCGCGTTGATCAAGGCCGTCGGGTCGGATGAACTCGAAGCACGCGAGAAGGAACTGCTCATCAAGGCCAAGCAGTGGATGCCGCGGCTGCCGTTCGATGACATCGACGTGCTGTTTGTCGAAGAGATTGGCAAGAACATCAGCGGCGCGGGCATGGACACGAACGTGATCGGCCGCAAGTACACGGGCACGCCCGAGGGTTTGGCGGAAACGCCGCGCGTCAAACGGATCATCGTGCGTGGCTTGACCGAAGTGACGCACGGCAACGCGTGCGGGCTGGGGATCGCCGAGTTCTGTTTGACCCGCGCGGTCGAACAGATGGACCGCAAGATTACGGTCATCAACTGCCTGACGGGCGGACATCCCGAGGGGGCCCGTACGCCGTGTTACTTCGACACCGATCGCGAGTGTCTCGAGGCGGCTCTGTCGGTCATCGGGTTGGTCGATCCCGATCGAGCGCGGATCATGTGGATTCGCAACACGCTCGAAGTGGCCGAGGTCGAGTGCTCGGCTGCTTATTTGGACGAAGCCCGCGGTCGGAAGGATCTCGAAATTCTGACCGACCTGCGTGACCTGCCGCTCGACGATCGCGGCTATCTGCCGACTTGGGAGGAATGGGAGCACGGTGCGGAGGTCGTGGGTTAATGCGTCGCATCTCTCCGCTTCGACTCACCATCCTACTCGCGCTGCAGCTCACTGGCGGTTTTGCGCTCACCGCGCACTCCGCAATCGCCGACGACTCGTGGCCCCAATTTCGCGGCCCGACGGGCCAAGGAATCTCGACCGCGCGCGACTTGCCGATCACTTGGAGCGAGACGGACCACATCCGCTGGAAGACTTCGATCCCGGTCGAAGGTTGGTCGAGTCCCGTGGTTCTCGAAGGCAAGATCTGGCTCACGAGCGCCACGGACGAGGGCCGGTCTCTCCGCGCGATCGGTGTCGATCTCGCCTCGGGCAAGGTGACCATCGATCGCGAGGTGTTCCGCATCGAGAAACCTGAACACGTCAACGCCAAGAACTCGCACGCTTCACCGACGCCGATCGTCGAGCCCGGCCGAGTGTACGTTCACTTCGGCACCAACGGCACCGCGTGTCTCGACACTCAGACCGGCAACACGCTTTGGAGCACGCAAGAGTACCGCCTGGAACACAAAGAAGGCCCGGGCAGCTCGCCGGTGATGTTCCAGAATCTGCTCATTCTCAATTGCGATGGTATGGACGTGCAGTTCGTCGCCGCGCTCGACAAGCAGACCGGTAAACTCGTGTGGCGGACCGAGCGACCGAATCTCGAAGAGTACAAGCCCGACATGCGCAAGGCGTATGCGACCCCGCTCGTGATTCGTCACGGCGAGCGCGATCAACTCGTCAGTCCCGGCGCTCAACGAGTCATCGCTTACGCCCCGCTCACGGGCCAGGCGTTGTGGCAAGTCGATTTCAAAGGTTTCTCGAACGTCGCTCGGCCGGTGTTCGACGGCTCGCAGGTCTACGTGAACACCGGTTACGGCAAGAGCCAGCTCTGGGCCATTCGTCCCGACGCACGCGGCAACGCCACCGAGTCGCATGTCAACTGGAAGGCGACCAAAGCGATCACGTTGAACCCCTCGCCGCTGGTGGTCGACGGCTTGATTTACATGGTCGACGACAAAGGGATCGCGAGTTGCTTGGACAGCGCGACCGGTGACGCGATCTGGACCGAGCGGCTCGGCGGCAACTTTACGAGCTCGCCGGTCTTTGCTGACGGTCGCATCTATGTGACCGGCGACAACGGCAAGACCTACGTCCTCGCCACCGGTCGTGAGTTCAAGGTCTTGGCCGAGAACACACTTGACGGCCGCGTCCAAGCCTCGCCCGCCGTCATCGACCGCGCGATCATCCTTCG
>JAEUIL010000457.1 GCA_016794255.1 Planctomycetaceae bacterium
CGAAATACGTATTGAGCAACGCTCCGGCGAAGACTCCGACCGAGCCCGGGTGGACCCTCAGATTGTGGCCCGAGTCTTCCATCGCTTCCCACGCGCACTCGAGGAACAGCCGTTGCTGGGGGTCGAGCAATTCGGCTTCTCGCGCGCTGATTCCAAAGAACTCGGCGTCGAACTGCTCGATACCGGGGAGCGTCGGGCCGGCTTTGACATAGCGCGGGTCACGCACCCGTTCGGGATCGACACCCGCAGCGAGAATCTCGGCGTCGCTGAAGCGCGAGATCGACTCGACCCCGTGACACAAGTTGTGCCAAAATTGGGCGACGTTCTCGGCTCCTGGATAGCGGCAGGCCATGCCGATCACCGCCACGGCCGGGGGCGACGAGTTGTCGGCAGGACCGGAGCGCGAGGCCGTTTGCGAGCGAGCGGCGGCGCGGGCTCGGCCTTGTTCGGCAGGTCCGGCGGTGTCAACTTCGCCGCTGAGGAACTTGGCCAACTCGCGAATCGTCGGGTACTTGAACATCTCGACGATCGACAGTTGGCGATTGAACGCCGCTTCAAGCCGGCTATGCACCTGCACCAGCAGCAGCGAGTGGGCACCGAGCTCGAAGATGTTTTGCTGCACGCTCACGCCGTCGAGGCCGAGCGCTGTTTGCCAGATTTCGGCGATCTGACGTTCGATCTCGTTTTGCGGCGGCGCTGCGGAAGTGGTCGGTGTTGCAGCTTGCAACCAACCGTCGACCAGCTCGACGATCTCGGCAAAGTCGCCACGTTCGAATTGATCGCGGAGTTGCCGCCGCTGAATCTTGCCAATCGCCGTCTTGGGAATTGACTCGCGACTCACCGGCAACAAGTACCGGGGATTGACGCCCACCTGACGCACGACTTCGCGGCGAATTTCTTTGAGCAGCGGCACGAGCTCGGCGGGATCGTCGAGCTTGGTGTGAAAGAAGATCGCGAGCGCCTCGGGCTCGACGCCAATGCGCACCGCACAGGCCGCGGTGTACGACGGCTCGACACCCGCGATCGACTGCGTGACCTCTTCGATCTCGGCGCACGACAGATTCGCGCCATGAATGATGATGGTCTCTTTTGCTCGGCCGGTCAGGTACAACTCACCGTCGGCAATGAAACCCAGGTCGCCGGTGTCGAACCACCCGTCGGCGCGAAACACGACGTTGGCTTCGTCGTTGCGGTAGTAGCCACGAGCGAGCGCCGCGCCACGCACCTGCAACTGTCCGACCGTTTCTTGCGGCACGACTTGCCCGGCGGCGTCGACCAACCGCAGTTCAACACCGGGGATCGGGGGTCCGAGCGCCACGAAGCCAATCGCGCTGGGATCGTCGCTCGCCGCGGGAACGAGTGTCCCGCTGGTCGAGGCACGTTCGACGTACTTCACCCGCAACGGTTCGTCGGCAGTTGCGCAACGATACGTGATCCCCGAGCCGGTCTCGGCCATGCCGAAGGCGGGGCGAATGGCGGTCGACACGAGCCCACAGGGGGCCAGTCGTTCCAGGAATCGCCGGGCTGTGACGGGAGAAACGTTCTCGCCAGCGGTTAAAAACGCCGCCATGCAGCTGAGATTCCACGAGTGCGTGTCCCGCCCGGCGAGCGCGTCGAGTACGAGCGAGTAGGCGAAGTTCGGTGCCCAGGTGTGAGTCACGCGGAACCGATCGATCAGTTCGAGCCACCGCAACGGCTGCGGGAGAATGTCGCTCTTGGCGGCGTAGACCATCTGACAGCGAGCGACGACACACCGCAGATGCCAATCCGACATACTGCCGATGTGGTCGAACGGCAACCAGCTGAGGATCACGTCACTCGCGCGATGATCGCACAATTGGTTCGCCCCACGGGCTCGGGCCAATAGCGCGCGATGCGTCAGGTCGATGCACTTCGACGCGCCGGTGCTGCCCGAGGTGAGACTGAAGAACGCGGTGTCGTCGGGCTGAACCGCGTGATGCCGG
>JAEUIL010000489.1 GCA_016794255.1 Planctomycetaceae bacterium
CATCTCGAAATTGGTTTACGACTACATCTCGGGGTTCTACCGCAAGAGCGAGGATGGCACATCCAAACTGGAGCACGGTCGGCTCCCACTTTTCAGCAACTTCGACGAGAACACCGGCAACCCGCTGCCCCGACCCAATACGCTGCTGATCGACAGCGAACAACTTGAGGCAGGCGATGCGCTCGACGACAGCTTCCGTGCGATGGCCGCCGACGAGATCGAACGCTTCCGTCGAGAAATCGTTGAGCGCACGGGCGACACTCAAGCCGGCGCGAATCTCGCCGACCAGGAGTTGTTACGCGAGGTCATGAACACGGTCGGCAAGGCGGGCACGCTTGGCGGATCGATTCGGTGCGTGGTCTCTGTTTCGATGCTCACCGAGGGATGGGACGCGAACACCGTTACACACGTTCTCGGTATTCGTGCCTTCGGCACCCAACTTCTCTGCGAACAAGTGATCGGCCGTGCGCTTCGTCGCCAGTCTTACGAACTGAACGAGGAGGGCCTGTTCAACGTGGAGTATGCCGACATCTTCGGCATCCCGTTTGATTTTACCGCCAAGCCCGTCGTCGCACCGCCTCAACCGCCGCGTGAGACCGTCGCAGTAAAGGCAATCCGCCCGGAACGCGACGCTCTCGAAATTCGTTTCCCCCGTGTGGTCGGCTATCGCATTGAGCTTCCCGAGGAGCGGTTGCAGGCCGACTTCAACGATGAGTCTACTCTGGAGCTAACTCCGGACCTTGTCGGTCCATCGAAAACTCTCAACTCCGGCATCATTGGTGAAGGCGCCGAGATGGGACTGGAACACCTGGGCGACATGCGTCCTTCCACGCTGCTTTTTCATCTCACGCAGCGCCTGCTTTACACGAAGTTTCGTGATGCTGGCGAAGACCCGCAACTGCACTTGTTCGGTCAGCTCAAACGCATCACAAAGCAGTGGCTCGCAAATTATCTTGTCTGCAAAGGTGGCACCTACCCGGCGCTCCTCATGCATCAGCAGTTGGCGGACATGGCCTGCAACAAGATCGCCGCCGGCATCACGCGCGCTTTCCTAGGCGAGCGTCCGATCAAGGCCCTGCTTGATCCTTACAACCCCACCGGTTCTTCAGCATACGTCCGCTTCAATACCTCACGACCAGATCGCTGGGAAACCAGTGCCCAGCGCTCTCATGTGAATTGGGTCGTTCTCGACAGCGATTGGGAGGCGGAATTTTGCCGCGTCGCCGAATCGCATCCGAAGGTCCGCGCCTACGTGAAGAATCACAACCTCGGCTTGGAGGTGCCATACCGATACGGGACCGAAACTCGAAAATACCTACCCGACTTCGTTGTGTTGGTGGATGATGGCCGTCCACCACGTGCCGATGGCACGCCCGACCTGCTCCATCTGATCGTCGAGATCAAAGGTTACCGGCGAGAGGACGCGAAAGAGAAAAAGGCCACGATGGACACCTATTGGATACCGGGTGTGAATCACATCGGTCGCTATGGTCGCTGGGCTTTCGCCGAATTCACCGAGATTTTCCAGATCGAGTCCGACTTCTCCGCACGGGTAGCCCAATCGTTCGAGGAAATGGTTTCCGGAGTAATTGGTCTCCCTACTGATGGAGAGGCGCGTGTGATGCTTCCAGCGCTACGTGAGGCCAAACTTGAGCAGAGCTTGGGTGGCAATCCGCAGTGGTTACGCGTGGGAAAGGCCATTTTGGAAATGCTGGATCGTTCGCCTACCCATTCCGT
>JAEUIL010000516.1 GCA_016794255.1 Planctomycetaceae bacterium
ACGGCAGTTGCCCCGATCCGCGCGGCGCGGGAAAGCCCGTGCCCGCGCCATGTTGCGTGCCGCCAAAGGTGTAAATTCGCACCTCGGGTGGAATCTCGGCGTCGCGTCGTCCGAGCGGATCGGTATGCACCAGCGAGCCCGCGCGGTGCCAATACTCACTCGACGATTGCGTGTGCATCACCTTGGGAACGGTGGTCGTCGCGCGAGGTTGTTTCAAAATGCCATCGAGCTGGCCGGTGTAGGGATCGCGTTCGTCGCCATAGGTGAACGGAAAATAATCGGCCGGGAAGAGATGCTCCTCGTGCTGGCCGTTGGTCCGGGTAGGCGATGCGAAGCGATGGTTAAAGAATCCGAGGCCACCGCCCGCCACGTGCGAGATCACGCCATCGAGCACAATGCGGCCTTGCTCGTCGGCATTGAACCCGTCGTACAACAAATGCCGCAACAAACGACCGCTTTGCGACGTGCCAAAGCCCACCGCGCGGTTGACCACCGAGCGTCCACCGGCCACGAGCGGATTGCTCGCCGTCATATCGTGCTTGAGAAACGAGATCAAATCACGAATGCCGGCCAAGCCCGCCCCTTGCACGACGCTCCCCTCGGCCTCGTAGACCACTTCGTAAATTACGCCCGGTTGCAGCTTCCCTTGCAACTTCACTTCCATGACCGGCAGTTGAGCGCCGGGCACGTCGGTGGCGACAAACTCCCATTGGTCACGCGGTACCAACTCGCGCGTCTCGCGTTCCTGAGTGCGGCGAAATAGTTTGGCGTCGGCTTCGCGATCCTTGGCCGGTCGGTAACTCCCTTGTCGACCGCGATGGGCGAGGCCCGCGGTGTCGGTGGCGATGTCGACGACAAACTCACTGCGAACAATGCCCCGTAGCGGTTTGCCCTTTTCGAGCGGGATCGGAGCGTTGAGCCGCAGCAGCGAGCCATCCGGTGTCACCTCGGCAATCCACCCACTCCACAGCACGACATAGCCTTGTCGGGCCAGAAACTCGTCGCCGCCGTTGCCATCGAACATGTTCGGAGCGGTCTTCTTGCCACGATTGTTCACTTCGTAGAACAGACAACCGTTCGCCTTCGTGCGGTCGACCGGGGCCAGAAATTCGACGTCGGCCGAGAATTCGACTTTGCCTGTCGCATTGGTCGGCACCAGATCAAGGTCAACGATCCCACGATTCGCCGCCAACTGCGGATCGACGGCAAAGTGGACCGTGCCCAGCAGAATCTCATACGCGCCGCGATCGCCAAACTGTCGACCGTTGGCGTACGGCTTCCGCTCGGTGATTTCGAGGCGAGTTACACCCCCGACGGCCCAGCTTGGTAGGACAACGCTCGCGATCAATAGGGCGAACAACGTGCGAAGCATAGCGATCAGCTCACGATTCTTAGTGCGGGTAAAACGCCAATACCGGGCATCACGATGGCACGCCGCACCATGAAAATCAAGCAGCCGACGGCCATTCCGCTACAATTTCAGTGTGTACGGGTACGTCTTCCGCAGGCGAGCGAGGCCGTGCAAAGATTCACGCCTGTTTTGAACCTGACCGGCAAAGTCACGATCGTGAGCGAGAATGCCCCATGAATGTCCAAGTGCTCGACGTGGGCCAATGCATGCCCGACCACGCCGCGATTCGCCGATTGATCGAAACGAACTTCGCCGCCGAGGTTGTCCAGACCGATCAGCTCGATGATACGCTCGCGGTACTGCGCGGGGGTAAGTTCGCGCTGGTCCTGATCAATCGCAAGCTCGACCTCGACTACAGCGACGGGCTCAAGATTCTGACCGCGATCAAGGCCGAGCCCGCGCTGCGGGAGACGCCCGTGATGCTGATCACGAACTATGCCGAACACCAGCAGACCGCAATCGCCGCCGGAGCCGTCGCGGGTTTCGGCAAAGCGCAGTTGGGTGACCCGGCGACGATCGAGAAGCTGGCGGCGTATTTGCCGCGGAAAGGCTAATGGATCGCGGTCGAAGCGGCCAGCAAACTTGCCTGACAAATCAGCCCAGGTGGTTTCCTGTTTCGTCTAAAGGTAAGGCCACCACGAGGAAAAAACCTACTTTAAACGCCGATTTTGCCGCGACAGCATCCCCAGGCTTCGACTCGAACTTGCCCGGGTCCGCCGTTGCTGGATAGGATAATAGGCTAAGTTTTCCTTAGTCGCTTCGGTAGCGTTGTACCTTCCAAGTTCGGACCTGCATGTCAGTCGCTCCTCCTCCCCGCCCCCGATCCAAGGCCAAGCCGCCGCGGCGCTCGCTGTTCGCGCCGCGGATCTGGATTGGCATGGCCGGACTGGCGTGGTTTCGACTGCTTATCGAGCATCGCTTTCGCGTCAACTGGAAACTGTCGATCATCGCCTTGGCGGTGAGCCTGTACACGGTGCCGTTGGGGATCTTGTCCGCCGTTTCACGCTTGTTGTCCCGCTGGGAGCTGCGGAACGAAACGATCAAGCAGCCGCCGATTTTCATTCTCGGCCATTGGCGATCGGGCACGACGTTGCTGCACGAGTTGATGGTGCTCGACGAGCGTCACACGTCCCCCTCGACGTATGCCTGTCTGGTGCCGAATTTTTTCATGCACACCGAGCCGTTCGCGCGGCGGTTCTTGAAGTTCATCCTGCCCGCCAATCGGCCGATGGACAACATGCAGGCGGGTTGGGACAAACCGCAGGAAGATGAGTTCGCGCTCTTGAACCTGGGCCTGCCGTCGCCATACTTGGGCATCGCATTTCCGAACGATCCGCCACCCCCGCAAAGCTTCCTGACGCTCGATGGCTTGTCCGCGACAGAATTGCAGAACTGGCAGGATGGCTTGCGGCGATTCTTGCTTCAGGTGCAGCACAGCAACGGCGGTCGGCGCTTGGTGCTCAAGTCACCCACGCACACCGCGCGGGTCAAGACGCTGCTGGCGATGTTTCCCGACGCGCGGTTCATTCACATCGTGCGCGATCCGTATGTCGTTTACCCGTCGACCGTGCATCTGTGGAAGACCCTGTTTCTCAAGCACGGCTTGCAGGAGCCGACGTTCGACCACCTCGGCGAACAGGTGCTGGCAACATTGAACGTGATGTATCAGGCTTACGAGCGCGACCACAAGCTCGTGCCTGACGGACATTTGTGCGAGATCAAGTACGAAGATTTGGTTCGCGATCCGGTCCAGGAACTGCGAGCGATTTACGAGAAGCTCGGGCTCGATGGTTACGAATCCGTGGTGCCGCGGTTGCGAGAGTACTTGGCCGCGACCGACGGCTATCAAACGAATCAATACGAAGTGAGCGACGACGATCGCCGGCAGATTGGCGAGCGTTGGCGGCCCTTCATCGAGAAGTACGGCTACGACGCTCATTAATGGTCCGCTGCCGCGTCACCAACGCAAGCCGCGTTTCACCACCGCCCAATAGGCGCTCAGCACGGGATTGGCAATCCACCGCACGAGTCCGATCGGTTCTAACTCGGGCGACTCGATGCGGCCGGTGAACCGGGCCATAAACTCGCGATCGGAGAGTTTTCGCAGTGCATGCAGCTCTCGACGTCGAGTAGCCAGCTCGCGCCAAGTCGTCACACGCCAGAAGTGCGCATAGCTCCGCAGCTTGTCCGTCAACCGGCCTTTGCTCGTGGCAAAGGCGAGTTGCCCGCATTCCATGAACACGATCGCCGGCAGCAACAGCAGCAACGTCCGCCAGCGTAGATACACGAGCAGCAGCCAGAAGCGGTTTCGTTCGAGATAATAATAGTACGGCAACTCGGGTCGAAACCGGTACTGATGAAACACCTGCGACGCACCGACCCACGCGTGATCGAACCCGGCCAAGCGCAGT
>JAEUIL010000521.1 GCA_016794255.1 Planctomycetaceae bacterium
CGAAGTGAAAACTGACTGAGAAACTGCTCAACGCGATGCCGAGCCTCCGTCACGCATGTTTCGGCGGTCGCTTGCTTGTAGATGCCCGCCTCGGCTGGAACGAGCAACGGCTGACGAATCGAAGGCTCGTCTATCACACCGAGCCCCACGAGCATGGCGTCGTAACGGCGGGCCCAATGAATCGCCATCTGGGTCGCAACGGCACTACCGGGCGAACCGTCCAGTCCAATCAGAATCGTACGTAGCATGGCGTGCCTCTCCGAAATGAACGTGAACGCGGGGCGACGTAAGACGCGGCGAATGGGCTATTCAAAACTTTGGTTTGCGCACGGATTAACTGTTTCACATTGGGCACATCTCATGCCACGATTCTCGCAGCGGTAAAGCTGTTGTTTGACACCCAATTACAGGCTAAACGCTGTGCGACCGTGAGCGATAATGGCACACCTGCGTCGCAACGGCGCGCTCCCGTCTCGTGCGTCGTAACGCTTCACTCCAAAACGAAGATGGCAAACAGTGCGCGTTTTCCGCACTCATCGTGAAACTCTTCACAGACCAATTCGAGGCGGCACGTGATTTGCCAACCCGTGCAAGTGCATCCTGTTGCTGGGTGCAAACACTGAGCAAGTGGCGTACAGATCGCTAATGGTCTGGCTACCTTGTGACCGAGGAGTTGCGATGAGGTTGAAGACATTACCCCGTGGCTGGCTGTGGTTGGGTGTCTTAGTTTCCGGCCTGTCGGGATGTAGCCGCCAAGCGGATCTGACGTACGTCTCAAGCAAAGCTGTGCTTGAGCTGGATGCCAAACTACAGACCGCTGTCCGCGAACAGCTCGACAAGTTCTGCGGCACGCCGACGAGCCCCAAGCTCATCGGCCAAAAGAGTATGGACCCGCACCATCTGCAACGCGGGGCGGCGATCTACCGGGCTCGTTGTTCCGGCTGCCACGGTGCCAGTGGTGATGGCAATGGTCCTGCCGCCGCGCACCTCTATCCCCGCCCGCGTGACTATCGCGCCGGGGTGTTCAAGTTCACGTCGACCCCCTTCGGCGCGAAGCCGTTGCGTGAAGACTTGATGCGCACGATCAAGCAAGGTGCCCTAGGCACGTCGATGCCCAACTTCAATCTGTTGCCCGAGAATGATCTCGAAGCGGTGCTCGACTATGTCCTCGTGCTCACGCATCGGGGCGAACTCGAAACACTGCTCGCACTTGAGGCCGCCGGTGACGATGCCGTCGATCCCGACAATGTCGAGGGTTATGTCGGCGAGATTCTCAGCCTCTGGAAGAATGCCGCCTCGCAAGTTGTGCTCACCGCCACGCACGAGCCGCCCTATTCGGCCGAGTCGATCGAGAAAGGTCGCAAGGCGTTTTTGACCGAAGAAGCCGGCTGCTACAAGTGTCACGGCAACGACGGGCGTGGCCAACCGGCGTCGAACACGCAAGAGTTCAAAGACTCGTGGGGCTTCCAAACCCGAGCGGCCGATCTCAGTGCGGGCATGTTCCACGGCGGTGGTCGCTCGCTCGATATCTATCGCCGCATCTACGCCGGCATTAATGGCACGCCGATGCCCGCGTTCAAGCAGAAGCTCGAGAAAGAGCCGGAGACGTTTTGGAATCTGGCTCATTACGTGCAATACATTTCGTCGGCCCGACGTCGGGACGTGATCGCAAACCAACCGGCGGCCAAAGTCGGCACCGAATTCAAGGCTCACGGCGGAGAATAGCTCATGAGTGGAGAGACAGGCAGCGGTCGTCCGCGCGAAGCCCTGCAGCAAGAGATCGACGAACTGCGTCACCGCCTCGAACAACTCGAGGACGAGGTGGGCGACGGCATCGATACCAGCTGGCAAAGCGAGTACTACACCGGCTATTACGCCACGACCGGCTTTCTGTTGGGGTTTTTCGCCTCGGCCGTGAGCCTGATGTTCAACATCGTCGGATCACTCGTCTGGCCGCAGATCTCGGGCCAACCCGAGCAGCATCCGTTGCGGTTGATTCAGGTGTTTCTCACGTTCCCGTTGGGGGAAAAAGCGCTCTCGATCGATAGCGGCTTGACGCT
>JAEUIL010000526.1 GCA_016794255.1 Planctomycetaceae bacterium
GTCCTTACGACGAATTTGTGCGGGGCGTGATCGCGGCCTCGGGCGAGTGGCAAGAGGCGCCAGCGATCAACTGGTTCTGGCAGATGCGTGACGACCAACTGCATCAGACCACGGCCGACACGGCCCAGGTGTTCTTGGGCATCCGGCTGCAATGTGCCCGCTGCCATCATCATCCGTACGAGCGTTGGGGCCAAGACGACTATTACGGTCTCGCCGGATTCTTCACGCGTCTCGGTCGCAAGAGCTTCGGCCAACCGCCCCCGTACTTCTCGGCTGCTCGCCCCACGACCGGCGAGCGTAACCCGCTCACGAATCAGGTGCCGGAACCGAAGTATCCCGATGGCGAGTTAGCCAAGGTGTCGGACGAAGAAGATCCGCGTCACGCGCTGGTTGATTGGCTCGCTAAGAAAGACAACCCGTTCTTTGCCAAGACGTTGGTGAATCGGCTCTGGGGCCACCTATTTGGTCGCGGGTTGGTCGACCCGGTGGACGACATGCGTGAGACCAATCCGCCGTCGAATCCCGAGTTGCTCGACGCGTTGGCCCGAGACTTTATCGAGCACAAGTTCGACATGCGGCATATGGTCCGCACGATGCTGTTGAGCAACGTCTATGCTCTTGACTCGGCTCCCACGCCGCAGAACGAGACCGATCAACAAAACTTTGCTCGGTATTACGCCCGGCGGCTGATCGCCGAGGTGCTGCTGGATGCGGTCGACCAAAGTTGCGGGACGAAAACGCGTTTTGAGCGCACGGGAAGCGAGGCCCGCGCAGTCGAGTTGCCGCATGAAGGCTTCGGTTCGTACTTTCTGGATACGTTCGATCGTCCGAAGCGCGTGAGTGGTTGCGAGTGCGAACGATCCAGCGGCGCGACGCTCGGCCAAGTGCTGTTACTCTCGAACTCGTCCGAGGTCGAAAACAAAATCGGCGACGGCAACGGCTTGATCGCCAAGCTGTTGAAAGACAAACGATCGAATGATGAGATTATCGAAACGCTTTATCTCGCCGCGTTCAGTCGCCATCCGACGAATGATGAGCGCGCCAAGATGCAGAAGTACGTCGCCTCATCGGCTGAGCCGAAAGTCGGACTCGAAGATGTGCTGTGGACTTTGTTAAATAGCAAGGAATTCGTGTTCAATCACTAAGGGATTTTGTCATGCTGAATTTCTTCGGTCGCTCGAATCGCACCTGCGACGGCGTGTCGCGCCGCGAAATGCTCCGCGTGGGATCTCTCGCGTTGGGTGGCTTGTCGCTGCCGGAGATGCTGCGGTTGCGCAGCGAAGCTCGCGCCGCGGGTCGCTCGACCAATGACACCTCGGTGATCCTCATTTGGCAGGCGGGCGGGCCGAGCCATATCGATATGTACGATCTCAAGCCTGAGGCGCCGGTCGAGTTCCGTGGCGAGTTCAAGCCGATCGCGACCAATGTGAACGGCATCGAGATCAGCGAGCATCTACCGCTACAAAGCGAGATCATGGACAAGATCGCGATCGTCCGCTCGGCCACGCACACCAACCCGGGCCACGGCATGGGCTCGCAATGGATGCTCACCGGCTGGCAACCGACGATCGAGGTGAATGACAACATCTATCCGTCGACCGGTTCAGTGGTGTCACGCCTCCGCGGGCCGCGTGTGGCGGGGCTGCCGGCCTATGTCACGCTGCCGCGTCAAACGCCATTCAACAAGGCCGCATATCTCGGCGCTTCGTACAATCCGTTTACTCCCGACAGCGATCCGAACACCGATAACTTCGAGGTTCGCAATCTCAAGCTGCCCGGCCGTGTCGACGAGAACCGGCTGCATCGCCGTCGCGATTTGCTCTCGTCGGTCGATCAACTCCGTCGTGATCTCGACAAAGAAGGGACGATCCGCGGGCTCGATAAGTTCTATGCCGACGCCCTGGAAATGGTCACCAGCGACAAGGCGATCAAAGCGTTCGATATGAAGCAAGAGGACGCCAAGCTCCGCGACGAGTACGGCCGCAACGACCTGGGTCAAAGCTGTTTGCTCGCCCGACGGTTGGTCGAAGCGGGCGTGACGTTCGTGACGATTCAAGCCGGCGGCGGCTGGGACACTCACGCCAACAACTTCACCGAGCTCAAAGGCAAGTTGCTGCCGAAATACGATCAAGCGGTCACGGCGCTCATCAACGACATTCATCGACGCGGACTCAACGAGAACGTGCTGGTCATGGCGATGGGCGAGTTCGGTCGCACACCGCGGATCAATCCCGGCGCAGGCCGCGACCACTGGCCAGGTGCGATGTCGGTGCTCTTCGCCGGTGGCGGGCTCAAGACGGGCCAAGTGATTGGCTCGACCGATCGCCGCGCCGAGTATCCCACGGCCCGTCCCTGCTCGCCGGGCACCGTATTGTCGACGATGTATCACGTGCTCGGCGTCGACTATCGCCACGTGTTCTTCGATCAAGCCAAGCGGCCCATGCCAGTGCTGGCCGAGGGCGCGCCGATCAGCGAGTTGATTTAGCGAAATCCTTTGATTAGCAATGATTGTAAATTGGCACGAGCAGAACTTCGTTGGATTTCTTGGGTCCAAATTCAAAGGAGGGGCGACATGTGGTTAGCGAGAACGTTCCTTCTGGTGGTTATGGTGGGACTGTTTGCGACGGCCTTGCTATCGTCTTTCGAGGCGAACAAGAATTCGCGCGCACGACCTGCAGAAGTTCGTGTTTTTGACGACGCGTTTAAGGAGACTATATCGATCCGCTTAGACGCTTCTCGAAACCTTTTTCAAGTTGGATTTGCAATCGCAGGGGCTATCTGGGCCATTTACCTGACCAAGAAAGACGAATCATCGCTCAACTTGGCTGAAGGCGAAGAGTTTGGCATGTTCGTTCTAACAAACTTGTGTTTCATAGCCTCATTCATTGCTCACTATTCGTACACGGATCGAGTTGCTGTCTTCTTGGAGAGTGCTGTCACCGAATGCGGTGAAACAGAAGTTCCAGACGTTTTTGCGGCTTCGGTTGAGCAGTTGCTCGATAGTCAGTTCTGGTTCTTTTGCCTTGGGTGTTTAACTTCGGTGACTGTGATAATTTGCGGCAAATATTTACGGAGAAACGCATCATGAAGTCATTCTTGAAGCATGCGATGATCGCTTCAATGGTCGCATTTCTGTCAGTTGCCCAAGGAGAAGCACGAGGCGATCGGAAGGAATTCGATCGAGTGTTAGAAGATACTCGATCGCGACTCCTCAAGGAGGGGCATGAATCGGAGGACATTAACCAGGATATGCAGATGATTGGTAAACTATACGAGCGTCTTGTCATCGCGCACGATGGAAACGAAACAGAAATTCCGGCGATTGCTTCTGCCACGTGGCGATTTTTGAGAGCGAAGAAATATGCCGGATCGACGAAACTCGCAGACACTGCCAAGGCTTTCTGCGAGAGCGATTTTGGACAGACGAAGAATAATGCGTTCTTGATGGCAGCATCATATATGGGCAAGTTGACTGTGGAATCGAATCCACCAGAAGGGCGTATAAATGTCTCGGGAAATGATTGGGAAGAAATAACCACAGCGACTCGATTTGTAGTGGAAGGCGAGCACCCAGTTACGGTGAAGAAGGATAAACTCATAGGTCAAGCTAAAGTAGTCGTTCGGAAACGCGCATCGACAAAGATTGTCGTGGAATTGAGATAGAACCGAAGATCGCACCCACTCAATCCATAACCGACTGATTGTTCCATATGCCTTCCATCATATTCAGACCGGCTAACCTCGTACTTGTTTGCGTGCTCCTTTGGCACAGTTGTCCTACCTATGCTGAGCTGCCCGCGCTGCGGCTGTACAAGTTTCAACCGATCGGCGCGACGACCGGGAGTAGCGTCGAGATCGAAGTCGGTGGTCGCGATTTGGAAGACGCCAAGGAACTGCGCTTCGAGCATCCGGGCATCAAGGCCGAGTGGGTCAAGGAAAACCGCTTCCGCGTGCAGGTGGCGAGTGACGTGCCCGAGGGGACGTACGACGCGCGGCTAGTCGGACGATTCGGCGTGAGCAATCCCCGGCTGTTCGCCGTGCATCGGGGGTTCGTCGATTTCACCGAACAAGAGCCGAACAACACGCCCGACAAGGCGCAGACGATCACGGTCAACACCGCCATCAACGCCGTTGCCGACAGCAACGGACAAGACCTGATTCGCATCGCGCTCAAGGAAGGTCAGCGGATCGCGCTCGACTGCCAGGCCGAGAAGCTCGACTCGGAACTCGATGGCGTGTTGACGGTGACGATGGCCGACGGGCGGATCGTCGCGTCGAACAGCGACTACTTCGGCCGCGATCCGTTTGTGTCGTTGGTCGCGCCGGCCGACGGCGATTACTACATCATGCTCAACGACCTGTCGTATCGCGGCGGTTTTCCGTATCGGCTGCTCGTGACCGATCGCCCCGTGGTCGAGAACGTGTTTCCGCGCGTGGTCCAATCCGGTAAGCCAATCGAGTTGACGGCTTTGGGACATGGCTTCGGCTCGGCAGGTCAGAGCGTGACGATCGACGGTCGTCCGTGGGAAGTGTTTCGCTTTCCGTTCACCGCCGCGGCCGAGATCGCCGAGCGTGGCGGTTACCGATTTCTCGAACACCCGACCGATCACACCGTCGCGCCAACCGCGGCCAGTTGCACACTCGTGGGGCAGCAAGTGACCGTACCCGTGGGCAGTGGCGCGTTGCGACCGCAAATTGTCATGGTCGCCAACAGTTCGGTGACGGTTGAGACCGAGCCGAACAACGCACCGGAGCGCGGCCAACCGCTGACCGTGCCCGCCGTGGTGAGCGGTCGCTTCGATCAACCGCGCGACGCCGATTGGTTCACGTTCACCGCCGCCGAGACGGGCCCTTATGCGTTCGAGGTATACTGCGAACGAATCGCGGGCCGGGCTGACCCCTACGTTGTGATCTATGACGACAAGGGAGAGCGGATCGTGGAGTTCGACGACTTTGGCCATCGCATTCAGGCGTTTGACGGCCATCTGCGCGATCCGGTCGGGACCGCCAACTTGCAGAAGGATAAGAAGTACCGTGTGCTCGTGCAGGATCGGTACAGTCGTGGCGGAGCCCGGTTTCAGTATGTACTCGCAGTTCGTCGGCCAACGCCGGACTTTTTTATCGCCGCCATTCATCGCGAGAATCAAGAGCCGAGCGGGCTGACCGTGTGGCGGGGCGGGGCGATGCAACTCGACCTCGTCGTGCATTACCAGGACAACTCGCCAGGCCCGATCACGGTCACCGGCGAAGGGCTGCCGCCGGGCGTGACCGTCGAGCCGACGACAATCAACGGCGACACGCGCGGCACGCTCGTCGTCCGCGCCGAGCCAAACGCGGCCGAGTTCACCGGGCCGATCAAGCTCGTGGCGACTTGCGTTCACGAAGGTCGCACGTTGCGTCACGAAGTGCGTGTGCACACCAAGGTGTGGAACAATCAGAACGCGCCGTCTTGCCGTGCGACCCGCGAGCTGTGGCTTGCTGTGCGTGACAGCGCGCCATTTGCTTTGACTTTCGAGCCGGCGACACTGAAAGTCGAGCAGGGAACCAAAGCCGCTGTGAAGGTGAAGGTGGCCCGGCGGTGGAATGATTTTAAGTCGTCGATCCGCTTACAGGGGCAAAGTCTCACCAGCGGCATCAAGCTGAACGACCTCGAACTTCCCGGCGGCAAAGACGAAGTGACGGTCTCGCTCGATTTCACCGGTGCGCGGGTCGGTCCGGTCTCGGTGATCCTAACCGGTCAAGCGCAAGTCCCTTACGACAAAGACCCGCAGGCAAAAAATCGCCCGAACAATCTCGTCACGCTGCCGACGAGTCCGCTGCAAGTCGAAGTGCTGCCGAAGCCGGGGAAGTGATCGGGGCACGTTAAGTGCGACGTTGCCGATCAATGCAAATGCAGCCGGCGGAGATGCGAGATCGCAGCGAGGGCCGGTTTCGCACGGCCAAATTCATCGAGCACGCCGCTGCCCGGGAACTCGGCCGACTCGCCGTCGCTGATTTGTCCCCAGGTGATCGAGTGGATAAAGGACTTCGACATCAGCAGCGGCAACATCTGCTGCGCGAATTGTGCTTGCATATCGTTCGACCACGCTGATCCTTGCGGCACGGCTTGAACCGCTCCCGGCGTGGTTGACGCGGTGCTCGGCTTGCTCGGCGCGGTAATGGTCACATGCAGTGGCAAACCGAGATAGCTCCACATGTCGAGCAGCTTGCTAAAGTCGAGTCGATCGCGCCACGTCGTGCCGCCGGGCCGATAACCGACGTTGAACTCGAGCCCGACGCCACCCAATTGCAAGCCGGAGCGAACCAGCGCGTCGGCCAAGTGCAGCGGCGTCAGATCATGCTCGCGGCCCTGGGCCAGATACTCGCCCCAGGGTTGATCGAAGCGGAGCACGCACGGCGTATCGGGATCGTTGCGTCGGGCGGTGTCGACCAATCGGATCGCGAGCTGCAAACGTTGGTCTTCGGTCAATCGCACGGCGCTCGTCGAGTTGATCCGGGCCGCGATTTCCCACATCGCCACCTTGCCCCGATAACGCCCGACGATCGTCGAGACATACTCACAGGCGAAAGCCGCCAGACCTTCGGCGTCGCGGGCCCAATTCTTTACCCAGTCGGGCATGCCCGCGGGATCGAGCCACAACAACGGGCCGCCAATCACCGGCGCGCCGTGCGAGTGACACCACGCGATTTGATCGTCGTACTCGTCCCAGTTGTACGAGCCTTCTTGCGGTTCGACGTTCCGCCACGTGAGCGGCACCGAGAACGTGTTAAACGCCGTTTGAATCAACTCGGCAATCGGCGGTGCGGGCATGCGGGGGGGCAAGCGACCGCTGAGCCACGTGGGCAATTGCGGACTGCCACGATGCCTCAAGGCCAGTGCCTGCTCGACATACGTATCGGCGATCAGATCGGCCGTTTCGATCGCTAGCGCGAGCGCCCGACGACTTTGTTCGACCGCAAACGCCGGATCGGATTTGATCGCGGTCACGCCCCGGGCGAACTCTCCAATCATACGTCGCACGGAGGCTTGCACCGGCTCGGGACATTGCAACCCCAGCATCATCCAATCGGAGAGCTGATTGCGAATCTGATTGACTTTGCCCCGAGCCAACTCGACTTCGAGCAAATAGGGGCGGTCGCGGTACATCAACGTGCCGGTCGAGAAGATCATCTCGCCATGGTCGGGCACGTGGTAGGGAATCAACACACGGCCCGACTCGTTCGCCGGGCGTTCAATGTTCAGCACGCCGTCGCGCACCTGGGCTCGGCAAGGGACCGGAATTTGATCGAGGCCGCAGAACGAGATGCGATCGGCCATGGGCTGCGTGAGACCACCCGAGGCGGTCATTTGAAAACGCAGCGTAGGATTGGGCATGGCGACCTCGTAGCGTCCGGCGCTGCTGTCGCAAAGGCCGGAGGTTTCAGCGAAACCGTCACACGATCCTGCCGGGCGCTCCCCGCCATCGTTTGGTTTCGCGTGCTTCGCTGCGTTCGGCCCCGAGTTCTCCCGGGGTCACGACAGCAGTGACGAGTCTAGCCCATTGCCGACTAAGGTTCAAGGATCGTGGCGTGACGGCAAGTCGTGGTGAGTATGCGACTTGGAGCAGCGGCGAAGTTGGGCAGCCAGACGATTGTCCCCAAAAAAAACGGCGACGGCGAACGGGCCCCGTGTCCCGCTCGCCGCGCTCGTTTGAGTCTTTGCTCGTCATAACCACTGGATCTTAGTGGTGACCATGGCCATGATGCCCATGACCGTGGTGGTGATGGCCATGGTGATGATGATGGTGGTAAGGACGATAGGTCTGGAATTGGAAGCCGGGGTTCACGTACGTGTAGACCGGCGTGCCGGAGTAGAACGAGAAGCTGGGCGTATACGACGAGTAGTACGGGACAGCCGTATTGTAGCTGTAGCTTTGATAGGGCACGCCACAGCCATAGCCACTGCTGTACCCGCTGTTGTACGAGAAGCCCCAGCCGCCGGCCTGAGCTTGCTCGCCACTCACCGTCAACAACACCCCACCCAGGACCAATGTTCCGACCAACCCCTTGAGAATCCGGTTCATGATAGTTCCCTCTC
>JAEUIL010000598.1 GCA_016794255.1 Planctomycetaceae bacterium
AGCAGCGATCACGGCGCGGCCGACCACTACATGTTGACCGGCTATTTCCCCCGAGCCGGTTTCAACCCGGGCTTGAGCCCCAACAACATGTTCCCGGCGCATGGCTCGATCATCGCGCGCAAATTGGGTGCCCGCGGAAGCGTGCCGCCGTACGTGTGCCTGCCGCAGATGCCCAACAGCGGCGGTGCGGCATATCTGGGGCCGAGCGCCGCTCCGTTCACGATCGAAGCCGATCCGAGTTCGCCCAAGTTCAGCGTGCCCGACATTCTGCCGCCGCTCGATTTGGCCGCGGATCGTTTGAATGCCCGCAACGAGTTGCTTGCGAAGGTCGACCGATTCCAACGCCGGGCCGAAGCGACGACCAACACGCACGCTGCGGCAGTCAACGCCTTCCGGCAACAGGCCTATGGCCTGATGACATCGACCGAGGCAAAGCAAGCGTTCGATATTCATCGCGAGCCCGAGAAGCTGCGTGACGAGTATGGTCGAAACACGCTCGGCCAATCGTGCTTGATGGCCCGACGCTTGGTCGAGGCTGGCGTGCGCTGCGTGACGGTCGATCACACCAATTGGGACACGCACGACAATAACTTCAACATGCTCAAAGACAACCTGTTGCCGAAGCTCGACTCGGCCTTGTCCGGGTTGTTCCGCGATTTGAAGGACCGTGGACTATGGGACTCCACGCTGGTCGTGATCAGTGGCGAGTTTGGTCGCACGCCGCGGATCAACAAGAACGCAGGCCGTGACCACTGGGGACCGGCGTACACGGTGGCCTTAGGTGGCGGCGGCATTCAAGGGGGTCGCGTGATCGGCAAGAGCGACGCCCGCGCCGAGAAGCCGACCGACGAGCCGCACGGTCCCGAAGATCTCGCCGCGACGATCTGCCACTTGATGGGGATCAATCCCGAGGAAGAGTTCTACACACCCGAGGGTCGTCCGGTGAAGATCGCGAACAACGGTCGGCCGGTGAGTAAGTTGTTTTGAATTGGGAAGCGTAGGGGACACGGATAAACACAGATGAAGGGGATGAACGGGGATGGGATTTGGATTGGATTTAACGAGCGATCCAATAATTCACACTTAACTCGGTCAAACACTTCTTGTCGTTCTTTATCCATCTGCCATCCGCAACGCTGATCCCCATTCATCCCCTTCATCTGTGTTCACCCGTGTTCTCTACACTCGCCAATGCCATGAACCGCTACCTCCTCATCGTTCTCCTGCTGTGCTCGACCGTCTGTGCCGATGAGCCGGCGGCGTTGTATATCTTTCCGGCGGGCGGACAACGCGGGCAGACCGTCGATGTGCGTGTGGGTGGCATGGCGCTGCACGAACGTTGCGCGTGGTCGATGGTGGGCCCCGGTGTGACGGCGAGTCCCGAGGTCACGCTCACGGAAAAGATTTGGTTCGAGGGGCCCGTTATTCCCCTGCCCGATTCGCAACGGCAAGAGAATTATCCGCGCGACTATGCGGCTCAGGTGCAGATCGCAGCCGACGCTCCGCTTGGTACTCGCTGGTGGCGGGTCGCGAACAGTCAGGGTGTCTCGCCGGCGCTGCGATTCGTCGTGGGGGACCTGCCCGAAATCGTCGAACATGAAATCGACGGCGAGGCAATTCCGGTCGATGTGACGTTGCCGCTGACGATCAACGGCCGAATGTTCCCACGCGAAGATATTGATCTGTGGGTCTTCGAGGCCAAACGGGGCGAGACGATTCGTTGCGAAGTGACCGCGGCCCGGCTGGGTTCGCTGCTCGACTCGCAGCTCGAGATTCTCGACGCGAGCGGTCGACGCTTGGCGAGCAACGGCGATCATTACGGTGTCGACTCGCTGATCGTGTTCACCGCGCCGGCCGATGGCCGTTACACGGTCCGGATCCACGACGCGGCGTTCGGTGGTTTGCAGACGTATGTCTATCGTTTGACCCTCTCGGCCTTGCCGCATGTCACGAATATCTATCCGCTCGGTGGCAAACGCGGCGCGACGACGGCGTTTGAACTCGGTGGCGTCAATCTGCCGAAAGAAGCGGTAAGCGTCGCGATTCCTGCTTCGGCGACGGGTGATTATCTACACACGTTCGCTATCGCGGGGAAGAACACCAACGCCGTCGCACTCGAGACGAGCGATGTCGACGAGTTACTGGAACGCGAGCCGAACACGATCGCCGCTCAGGCCTTGAAACTTGCCGCGGCGTGTGTCGCCAATGGCCGAATCGACGAGCCGGGCGATGTCGACTCGTGGACGCTCGAAGCCAAGAAGGGCGAGACATTCACGCTCGACATGCGGGCCGGCAAACTTGGTTCGCCGCTCGACTCGGTGCTCATCGTCGAAGACGCCACGGGTAAAGAAGTGGCCCGCTCGGATGACATCAGCGGTACCGACTCGGATTCGCAACTTCGCTTTGCACCCTCGGCCGATGGCACGTACACCGTCAAAGTCAGCGAGCGTTACGCCTCGCGTGGCGGTCGTGAGTTTGCGTATCGGCTGCACGTCGCTGCAGCGGGCGAGCCCGACTTTCGGCTGACGATGGCCATCGATGCCGTGACGCTCTATCGCGACGGTCAAGCCAAGCTGCGCGTGCAGGCCCAACGGCTGAACGGTTTCAACGAACAAATTGCCATCGTGATCGACAATTTGCCCCCAGGCGTGACCGTCGGGAACGACAAGATCAACAAGAATGCTCCGCAAACCGATCTGACGTTCAAAGCACCGGCCGATGCGAAGATCGAGCTGCGGCAATGCGTCGTTCGCGGTGTGGCGAAAGTTGGCGATCAAGAAATCTCACGCCGCGCCGTCGTGCCGGTCGAGCGTGGCGAGCTGCCGCTCGATACGTTGCAACTAGCGATGTCGCTGCCGACGCCGTTCAAGATCGTGGCCGAGTTTCAATTGCCGTATGCTCCGCGTGGCACGGTTTATTTGCGTCCTTACAATCTCGAACGCAACGGATTCGACGGTCCACTCGAAATCATGCTGGCCGACAAGCAAGGGCGTCATCTGCAAGGCGTGACCGGCCCAACGATGCAAGTTCCCGCGAGCGCCACATCGTTCGTCTATCCGCTGACGTTGCCGCCGTGGCTCGAACTCGGACGCACCAGTCGCACGTTGGTCACGGCGATCGGTTGGGTCGACGACGGCAGCGGTCGAAAGCATCAGGTGAGTTTCACCTCGACGCATCAGAACGAGCAGGTCTCGTTGATCGCGTCCCCCTGCCCGCTCGGTATCGAATTGCCCGAGCCCACCGTAGTGCCGCGAGCCGATCAACCAGTCGAGCTGCCCGTGGTGCTCGATCGCGATGCGGGAGCCGCCGGTCCGGTCCGCGTGGAACTCGTGTTGCCTCGTCACATCCGCGGTGTCGCGGCCGAGCCGATCGTGATTTCCGCCGGCGCGAATGAAGGCCGGCTGACGTTGCGATTTGCCGCAGATGCGGGCCCCTTTAACATGCCACTGACCGTGCGCGGCACACTCGGCGAGGGCAACGCCCGAATGGTGAACGAGGCGAAGTTGGAAGTCGTGAAGTAGTCGACGACGGTTTTTCTCAGCAGAACACGCCGCTTTCCAATCGCCGGGGCGATCAGTAGACTGACGACTTCCGTTGTCATGTCACCCGTTTTGCCCCAAGTCGCCCCATGTCTGACGCTCTGCGCAAACGCATTTTCGAGCAACTCGACGCCCTTACGATCGTCGATCCGCACACGCACATCAATCCGCACGCCGCGGCGTCGAAAACGCTAGCCGATATCCTCGGCTACCATTACTACACCGAGTTGTGTCACTCGGCCGGCATGCCGAAAGCACGCATCGAGGAGCCCGGGCTCGATCCGAAAGAGAAAGTCGGCCGCTTGGTTGAGTTTCTACCCACGATCGAGAACACGATCCAATACAGTTGGCTGATTGAGGCGGCTCAAGTTTTCTTTGGTTTCCAGCACGAGCGCGTGACCAAAGACAACTGGGAATCGTTGTACGATGGGGCGCTCAAGAAAATGAGCGAGCCCGATTGGGAGCAACAGGTGCTCAAACGCAGCCGGCTCTCGGGCGTGTTTCTGACCAATGATTTCGACGATCCGCTGACCGGTTTCGATACCAAGTTCTATGTCCCTTGTTTGCGGACCGACGACCTCGTGTTCCACTTGGCCAAGCCCGAGGTGCGGGCCCGTTTGGAGAAAGCGACCGGTACCAGCGTCACGTCGCCTGCCGCGCTCAAAACCGCGATCGGCCAGTTGTTCACGCACTTTGTGAAGAACAACGTCCGTGCTTGTGCGATTTCGCTGCCGCCCGATTTTGCTCCGACCAAAGTCGCGTCTCCCGACGCGGCCTTCCAAGAAGTGTTCAGCAAAGGCCTGAACGCGTGTCCCGACCGGCGGCGCGAGTTGGGCAATTTTGTGTTCTGGACGCTGGCCGAGCATTGTGCCGAGCAGCGGTTGCCGTTCGATTTGATGATCGGCGTCAATCGCGCGGTCTACGCCGATGGCGTGTTCCAAGGGCAAGACTTGTACGACAGCCGCGTGTCGCTGATCCAGTATCGCGAGTTGCTCAACGCCTTTCCGCAGGTGACGTTTCCGATCTCGGTCTTGGCAAGCGTGACGAACCAAGAGTTGACCAGCTATAGCTGGATCTTCCCGAATGTCGTGACGAATGGCCATTGGTGGTATTCCAACACGCCGACCTATATCGAGCACGATCTCGCCGGCCGCTTGGAAGCCGTGCCGCGCACAAAGCAGATCGGCTACTACAGCGACATGTACAAGCTCGAGTTTGCGCTGTCGAAGTTTGCGATGTACAAACGCATCTTGGCCAAGGTGCTGTGCGAGAAGTTTGTCGTCGATCGTGGCTGGAGCGAAGAGCGGGCCGTGGCGTTTGGCACGCAAGTGCTCAAGGACAATACGAAGCTTGTGTTCGGCGTGGGCTAGATCGGTAAGTGACACGCCCCGCCGGTGTCATGGTTTCTCGCGCCAGGGCGATTTGCTATTCTGACGATCGAACCCGATGGATCAGCAACCGGCGGCGACCGTTTCTCTGCGCACTGGCATTTCATGACAGATCTTCCTCCGAGCAGCGATCGTTACGATGCGGAGACTCCGTCATCGCCCGGCTATTACCTGGCCGAGGTGATCGACGATCCGGCCGAGCGTGAGTGGCGACCGCGACCTTATCGCCGCCGAGTTTGGCTGCCGTTGATTCTGTTCGTCGCCACCTGTTTGACCACGTTCTGGGCCGGTGTCTGTCAGGGGGACCCGGCGATTCTGGTGATCTTCGCGGGTCCCCGAGCGATTCTCGAAATCCTCGGCCATGGTTGGCGCGACGGGCTGATTTACATGTCGGCCGTGATGGCGATTCTGCTCGCGCATGAGTTGGGGCATTTCTGGCAGGCGGTCAAGAATCACGTACCAGCGAGCTTTCCGATTTTCATTCCGATGCCGATCACGCCGCTCGGCACGATGGGTGCGGTGATCGCCATGCAAGGAGCGAGCGCCGATCGGCGCCAGGTGTTCGACATCGGCTTGACCGGTCCGCTGGCCGGACTCGTCGTGGCGCTGCCGATCGCCTGGTTCGGAATCGCTCATGCGGTGCCGATCAACGACCCGCAACTGATCCGCAACCAGGTCGTGTTTCACAATCCGCTGTTGATGCAAGCGATGATCGAGATGCTGCATCCGAATGTCCCCAGCGATCAAGTGTTTCAATTCGATCCCCTCATGCGAGCCGCCTGGGTGGGGATGCTCGTGACCGGTTTGAATATGTTGCCGGTGAGCCAACTGGACGGTGGACACGTAGCGTACGCCTTGTTTGGTCGTCGCTCAAAAGTGTTGGCCTACGGAGTCGTGGCCTCGGCCCTGCTGTACATGGCGTGGTCGCAACAGCTTAGTTGGCTGATCATGCTGCTTTTAATCATGATGATCGGCGTCGAGCACCGTCCCACGGCCAACGACTACGTCCCGCTCGGTCGCACGCGCCGCTTCATTGGCATCGTGTCGCTGTCGATTCCGCTGCTCTGCTTTCACCCTAGTGCGATTTCGATTGGGCAGTGAAGCATTCGCGGTGAACGAACGGATTTGGGCAGCGATTTGCGAGCCTGCGTTGCTAGCGAGTCCGCCTCAGCCTCGAATTTGGGCAGACTGTAACGATCGCACCGCGCCATGGTCGCGGCGGC
>JAEUIL010000641.1 GCA_016794255.1 Planctomycetaceae bacterium
AGGAATCGAACATCGACCTCGTGCAGACCGCGCCGAACGTGACGTACGAAATCTTGACCACGGCTGGCGAGACGCTACGGATCTACAACCCGCAAAAGGTTCCCGACTCGGGCTCGATCGACGAGTTTCGCCAGCCGATCGTGCGGGTCAACTTCGTGTTGCCGCTCGAGTACATCGGGCCAGTCATGCAGATGAGCAGCGATCGTCGCGGTGTGTTCGTAAAGACCGAGTATCTCGGCACCAAACGGGCCATGATCACCTGGGATCTGCCGCTGGCCGAGGTGATCTACGACATGCACGACAAGCTCAAGAGCGTGACTCACGGCTACGGCACAATGGATTACGAGATCGTCGGTTATTTCCCGGCCGATCTGGTGAAGCTCGATATTCTCGTGGCGGGCAACAAGGTCGACGCCCTGTCGATCATTTGTGATCGTCGCGATGCCGACCGTCGTGGCCGGGCCGTGGTCAAGAAGTTGAAGAGCGAGATCGATCGACATATGTTCGAGGTCGCGATTCAAGCGGCGATCGGGTCACGCATCATCGCCCGAGAAACGCTCAGCGCGATGAGCAAGAACGTGACGGCGAAGTGTTATGGCGGTGACATTACGCGTAAACGAAAATTATGGGCCAAGCAGAAAGAAGGCAAGAAGCGGATGAAGGCGATCGGCAACGTCGAGATTCCGCAGAAGGCGTTCCTAGCGGTGCTTGAGACCGGCAACGCGGAAGATAAGTAAGGGAGGAGTGTTTCGTGTTTCGTGTTTTGCGTTGAGCAGGACCATCTGGACCACGACTCATCAGGCAACTACCCGTGCTTCTTCGTTCCATGAACTAAACACCAAACACCAAACACCAAACACTAAACACTAAACACTAAACACGAAACACCACCAAGATGCTTGGCGCAAAACTCACCCTGCCTGACTACATCACTCGTCTGCAAACTGAGGTCGGTCGACTCGACCAGGCCGCGATCGCCAAGATGGCAGATCTAATTTATCAAGCCTGGGAAAACGGCCGCTTTGTGTTCATCTTCGGCAACGGTGGCTCGGGCACGACCGCCAGTCATTTTAGCGAAGACCTCGGCAAGAGCACGCTGCGTGAGCCGGAGTTGAAAGACGAGTCGAAGAAGCGGCTCAAGGTGCTGAGTTTGACCGATAATCTCGGCTGGATCATGGCCGTGGGGAACGACATTGGCTACGACCAGATCTTCGTGCAGCAGTTGATGAACTACGGCTCGGCCGGCGACGTCTGCATCGCCATCAGTGGCTCGGGTAACAGTCCCAACGTGCTCAACGCCGTCGATTGGGCCAATCGTCACGGACTCATCACCTTCGGCCTCACCGGCTACGGCGGCGGCAAGCTCAAGCAGATGCAGCAGCACGGCTTGCACGTCGCGCTCGACGATATGGGCATGGTCGAAAGTTTGCACCTCTGCTTCTTTCATTGGGTGCTCAACGACGTGTTTGCTCGCATCAATGGCGAGGGCAGATACGCGAAGAAGTAGGCAGAGGGCAGTAAGTGGAAGGCTTAAGACCTACCAACCACGAACCACCAATCACTAACCACTTCCTCCCGTGTTTCTCGGCATCGAAATCGGCGGCACGAAACTGCAACTCGGCGTCGGGGCAGGGGATGGCACGCTCGTGACGATCGAACGTTTGGATATCGATCCGGCTCAGGGGGCGAGCGGAATTCGGCAGCAGATCGCCGAGTTGGGGCCGATGCTCGTGGCACGGCATCAAGTGCAGCGCGTGGGGGTCGGCTTTGGCGGCCCCGTCGATCTGTCGCGAGGCTATTCGATCAAGAGTCATCAGATCGAGGGTTGGCATGATTTTCCACTCGCGGCTTGGGCGCAAAGTACGCTCGGCGTGCCGGCCGTGATCGGCAATGACGCCGATGTCGCTGCGTTGGCCGAGGCGCGGTTCGGCGCCGGACGCGGTTGCAACCCGGTGTTTTATGTCACGGTCGGCTCAGGTGTCGGTGGCGGACTTGTCGTCGACGGTCGCATCTATCGCGGTCGAGGGTTGGGAGCAACCGAGATCGGCCATCTGCGTCCTGGCTTGCACGCCGATCGATCGGAACAGACGGTCGAGGCAATCGCGAGCGGCTGGGGCATCGCCGCCACGGCTCAAGCCCGGTTATCTCACCTCGCGCATCAAGTCCGTCGGCTTCCCACGGAGGTGCTTGATCGCCAGCAACTCGAAGATCACCTCGCAGCCGAGCAAGAAGCCGAAGACGAATTCGCGCACGACCTGTTGCTGCGGTGCGATCACGATCTCGACGCGTTGTCGGCGAAGCTGATCGCACAAGCGGCGGCGGAAGGGAACGGACTCGCCACCGAGATCTGGCAGCAGGCGTGTAACACGCTCGGTTGGGCGATTGCCCAAGTCATTACACTTGCAGCACCCGAGATTGTCGTGATCGGCGGCGGCGTCGCCCTCGCAGGTCGGGCGCTGTTTTACGAGCCCGTCGAGGAAGCGGTGGCACGATACGTGTTCCCGCCTTTCTTAGGACAGTACACCATCGCCCCGGCCGAGTTGGGCGAAGCGATGGTGGTCCACGGCGCGATCGCTTTGGCGAGCGAGTGACGCGGCAGATATTTACACTGCCACGCCCAACGACTTCCGCACGCTTTCCAATTGGCCTGCCGAGCCGAGCATCTTGTTCTTGTGCGTAATGAAGTCGGCATACGCGGCCATGAACGGCTTGCCAGCGGAGCGCGGATCGAAGTCAGCCGGCTTGTCGCGGAAGACTTCGCGATACACGGCACACCAAATCAGTCGGCCGTCCGTATCGATGTTCACCTTGGTCACGCCCAGTTTGGCCGCCGGCAGGTACTCTTGTTCTTGCACACCACTGGTCTGCGGCAAGTTGCCACCAGCCGCGTTGATGCGGTCAACCCATTCTTGCGGCACGCTGCTGCTGCCGTGCATAACGAGCGGGAACTTCGGCAACAGCTTTTGAATCGCCTCGATGCGGTCGAAGTGCAGGCTTTGCTTACCTTTGAACTTGAACGCACCGTGTGAGGTGCCGATCGCCACGGCCAGCGAATCGCAGCCCGACCGCTCGACGAACTCGACGGCTTGGTCCGGATCGGTGAGGCAGGCGTGATCGGCATCGACCGAGATGTCCTCTTCCACACCGCCGAGCATACCCAACTCGGCCTCGACCGACAGACCTTTGTCATGAGCCCGATCGACCACGCGACGGGTGATTTCGATGTTCTTGTCAAACGGATCATGTGAGGCGTCGATCATGACCGACGAGTAGAAGCCGCTGTCGATGCACTCGTAGCAAACTTCTTCCGTGCCGTGATCGAGATGGACCGCGAAGATCGCCTCGGGAAACACATCCTCGGCCGAGCGAATCATCGCTTCGAGGAACCGCTTGTCGGTAAAGGCCCGAGCGCCGCGGGAGATTTGAATGATGAACGGAGCACTGGTCGCGGGATTGGTCGGCTCTTCGTTCTTGTCTTTCTTGCCGAGGTTGCCACGGAACAGACCGACGGTCTGCTCAAGATTGTTGATGTTGTAAGCGCCCACCGCGTACTTGCCATACGCATGCTTGAACAGGTCTTTGGTCGTGACAATCATGGCGAATCTACTTTCCTCCGCTGCCATGCAGGCGCGGAATTCTCGAGAGATATGGAGGAATATCGTACCTGAACAGGGCGTGCGACGAGGCCCGCAGTGTATCAAGTGCGCGACGGCAACGCCACGGGACGCACCGGTACGGCCAAACGCTCAAACGAGGCCGACCAGCGGATCAGGCATGACGACTGCTATCAGAACGTCAAAGTTCTGACGGACTCGGCGGCGAAGCGAGTTCAGTAGTTGACGCGGCCCAGCAACGGGACAGAACGCTAGTTCTTCGGCAGAACCTTAGCGCAGGTCTTGCAACGCTTCAGACGACGATTTACCGCCCGCCCGCACTTCGGGCATCGCAGATTCTTCCGAGACAGGACCAGTTTGGTACGCGGGCGGACCATGCTTCAAAACCTTCGCTAGCGGAAACAGTTTGTAAACGACTTAAGATAGCGGAAATTGCCAAGTCTGCAATCGCAACCGGGGTGGGTTTCCCGTCGGGGATGGCATACCCGTTCGGGGGGGGGGGGGGGGTGAGCAGGTCAAGTTACTCGGCCAAGCCTAAAGCTCCCCAATACGTTCGGCAATCGCGCGCCAAATCACCGCGTCCGACCTGATCGGCATGCGAACTCAAATTGCGGAGCGCCCGGCCGATGGTTTCGCGCGCCGTGGCCGACTTCAGATCGGCCATCTGATCGAAACCGACACCCAAGCCGGCGAGCAAATCCTCGAGATCGTCGCGCGAGAGCGCTTGGCCACCGGCGTACGGATCGAGAATCGCCTCGTCAGCTGCACGACCCGGCGGCGGCTCGTACCACACGAGATAGCGTCTCGGCAGCGCGACGCCATGCAGTTGCAAACCGACCCGCCGCGCCACAGCGATCGTCACGTGCGACAGGGTCAACGGCAATCCGCGTTTCGTCTCCAGCACACGCGTCAGCGAGCTGTTGGCGGGATGCGCGTATTGCGCCTCATTGCCCGAGAAGTGATGTTTGCTGAACAACACGTTACGAACCGCGGTGAGTTGCTCGCTACCTGTCGGAATCCGCCCCTTCACCGTCGCCGCTAACTCGTCGCGGACTTCTTGAGCCAGCTTGTCAAGTTGCTCGGTGATCGCGCTCCGTTCGGCGAGCGGCTCTTGAATCCGTGTCACCAGATACATGCCGTGCTCGACATCGATCTCGGCGTCGGAGAGCTGCCCCAATCGACGAAACTCGTCGAGCAAGAACTGATGGTGCAGTTGCCGAAAAATTTTTCGGCAGCGCGAGGCGATTTCCCGCGAAGCCGAGTTCTGCTCGCGCATGATGGCGGGCAAAATGGCGCGTCCTCGGGCAATCAACTCTCGTTCGGCGGCCACACGCTCGGCAAACGCGTCGCTATCGAGCTGCTCGATCAGCCGGGCAATCTCGTCGTTCGCTGGAACGTTGTGCGCGGACAGGAGCAGACTCGCGAAGATAATCAGACCGCATCGCAGGGAACGGTCGAGATATCCGTTCATAAGCGGCTCAAGGGTCTGAATGTCGCGAATTCCGGAGTCTGTGATAGCACACTGTCCGCAGTGTATCTTCCCTGCGGCCTTGCGACCACGGCGGAATCAACCTCGGAAGTCGTTGCCCGCAGCGAGATCGTAGTGGGTTTGACATCGCTGGCATCGCTGGCAAAGGGCCTATTTCTGAGGCGGAATCCACGTTTGGCTCGCGACCCAGGCTAGCTATAATCCCGCCCCCAAGGTCTCGCCATCCGCGTTCGCTTTCCCCGTTGATCCATGCCCGGTTTGTTCCGCCTTATCACCGCACTCCACTCGACCGACCGACATCGGTTCGGTGCGGCACTGTGCAGGTTTGTTCTGTTGGCGATCGCGCTGCAGTCGACAGGCTGTGGCACGACGCGGATGTCCGACACGTTCCGAACGGGCACGGAACAACTGCTGCTGTCGACCGCTATCGACCGAGCGATCAACGATATGGATTTCAGCACCCTGGCCGGTCGCGACGTTTACTTCGACCCCCAGTATCTCCGCGGGATCACCGACGAAGGTTACGTGGTTAGCTCGATTCGACAGAAGTTGCTGGCCTGCGGCGTGTATCTG
>JAEUIL010000568.1 GCA_016794255.1 Planctomycetaceae bacterium
ATTCCGAGGTAAGGTAGGGGGAAAGTGGCAAGCCAACGTTCAGGGCAATGCGCGGACAACCGAACCGCACGGGCTCGCGTATTCTCATCGCACCGCGAGACAGAGTCAATCAAATGGAACTCGCCAAGCCAAACTTCAGAAACGTCAGCCGTCGACACCTCCGTTACTTTTGCTTCCGCACCCAAGCGATGTGGCGCTGCAAGCCTTCGTGGGTCAGCAACGCTGCCAGCGTGTTGAAATGCTCGGCCAGCAATTTCTCGTCCGGTATGAGGTCATGAATTCCATTGTGGCAAAGTCGGCAGATCCTGATCGAGCGGGTGTGCATCTCGACCTTGGTATAGCGGCGACGAAAACGCGTCTTGCCGTGGACCGCCCGTGGGATCAGGTGATGCTTTGTCAGCGGCTTGTCTCGTCCGCACAACTCACACGAGTTGCTCATATGCGCTGAGCCTCGATCGCTTCACCGAGAAACTCGCGAATCGCTGGCAACAACTGCGCGAACTCGGCGTCCAATCGCGCGAGCAGTTCGGGAAGTGGTGCGAGCTGTCGGGCCGCGCCACAATGTTCGACGGCTCGCGCCGCTTCGAGCGCTGAACGGGCGTCAAGATGCCGGAGCATGCCGCATAGCGTGTGAGCACCCCGCTGAATACGATCGCCATGGGCAGCAACGCAAGCTGCTGCAAGTTCCAGCCGCAGCCGGGGGTACTCGTCGAGGAAGATCGTCAGCAGTTCGTCGAGCAGTTGGCGGTTGCCTTGCAATCGTTCGAGCGCCGCGGACCAGTCCACCAGTACCAGCGTCGTTTCCGCAGAAACATCTGCCGGGGTATGATGCGGTGCCGGCGGACACGAAGTGTGCAGCAACACGCTCTCTTCGCCCGCATTCGCTTTGTTACGCATGACACGCTCGAGCGCTGCGAACAAGTCGCTCGGCCTGACCGGCTTGGCCACGAAGTCACTCATGCCGCTGGCTAGACACCGCTCGCGATCGCCAGGCATGTCGTGGGCCGTGAGGGCGACAATCGGCGTCGGCTGCCGACCGTCTTGTTCAATGCGGCGGATCATGGCGGTCGCCGCGTGGCCATCGACCTCGGGCATTTGCATGTCCATCAAAACCACGTCGAACGGCTGCCGTTCAAAATGCTCAATAGCCTCACGACCATTTTCGACCACCACGACCTCGTGCCCCTGTTGATTGAGCAACCGCGTCGCGACGAGTTGATTGACCTTGCTGTCTTCGGCCAGCAAGATTCTCAGCGGTCGCAGCACCGCCGAGCGTTGAGCAGCCCCTGGGTTGGTAGACTTTGTCGGCGCGAGTCGGGGCAGGGGCCCTGGTCCGAGCGTGGCCACGATCGCATCGAAAAGTTCCGACGGCTTGAGCGGCTTCATAACGTACTGCGCGATGCCCAGCGACTGACAACGACCGGGCAGGCCCGCTTGCACGCCCGGTGTGAGGATCATGATCGTGGCGATCGCATGCCCCCGCTCACGCAACTGCTTGACGAGCGCAAAACCATCGGTCTGCGGCAAGTGAGCATCGAGCAACAACAAACGGTAGGGATCGCCGCGTTGCTGCGCATCGTCGACCATGTTGATCGCAGCCGAAGCCGAGGCGGCGGCGCTCGGTCGTAGGCCCCAGTTCTGCAATTGTTCAGTAAACACGGCCCGAGTTTGCGCGTGATCGTCGACGACCAGCACCGGCAAGTCGGCGATCCCCGCGGGCAGCGCTTCCTGGCAATCGCTCGGGGCCGAATCGTCGAGCGCGAACGGCAGCGTGAAGTGGAATGTGCTCCCTTGTTGTGGGACGCTCTCGATCCAAATACGACCGCCGAACAACTGGACCAGTCGAGCGGTAATTGCCAAGCCGAGCCCCGTGCCACCGTAGCGGCGCGTGGTTGATGTGTCGGCTTGCTCGAAGGCTTCAAAAACGCTGGCGTGTTTGGCGGGGTCAATGCCAATGCCGGTATCACGGACCTCGAAATGCAGTACGACGGAACCGGGCTCGCGCTGCACAATACGAACCTCGACCAGTACTTCGCCACGCTCGGTGAACTTGATCGCATTCGAGACGAGATTGACCAGTATTTGCCGCAGCCGACTCATGTCTCCTACGAGTCGATCGGGAACGTCGAGCGCCGTGTGAACCGCGATCTCGAGGCCCTTCATATGCGCCCGCAGGGCGAGCGGACGAATCGCATCGCCGAGTCGATCGCGCAACGGGAACGGCTGCGGATCCAACTCAATCTTGCCAGCTTCGACCTTTGAGAAATCAAGCACGTCATTGATCACGGCCAGGAGCGCCTCGGCCGATTCTTGGATCATGGCGACGTAGTCGTGCTGCTCGCTGCTGAGTTGCGTGCTGAGCAGCAGATCGGTCACGCCCAAGATGCCGTTCATGGGGGACCGCACCTCGTGGCTCATGTTGGCCACGAAAGCGCTTTTGGCCCGGCTCGCGGCCTCGGCAGCTTCTTTGGCACGCTGCATTTCGAACTCGGCCAGCTTCTCGGCGGTGACGTCCCAAAAAATCGCCTGCGTGCCGCTGATTTGTCCCAAGAAATCGAAGACGGGCGTCTTCCACACTTGCACGAACGTTCGTTCGCCCGAGACTTTGCGATTTTCTTCGACCATGCCAATGGGGCGACCAGCGGCGATCACCGCTTCATCGTCGGCGCGATACTTGGCGGCTAGCTCCGCTGGGTACAAATCGATATCCGACTTGCCGAGCAACTCCGCCGCGCTGCGACCGACAAGCTCTGCGAAGCGGCGGTTCACGTACGTGAAACGACCTTGGCGATCCTTGCGGAAAATGTTGACGGGCAACGTTTCCACTAGCGATTGATACAGCGATTCACTTTCGCGCAAGGCTTCGAGCGTGCGGCGTTTGCGGGTGATGTCTTTCAGGAAGAACGTAAATACCGGTTGGCCATGCACATGATTGATGGTCATGGCCATTTCCACGGGAAACAATTCGCCGTCGGCACGCAGCGCCAGCATCTCAATGGCCAGGCCTTCGAGTGTGGCGTGGTCGTCGCTCAAGCCGCGTGGCAAGAGCGATGAGTCGTCGGCACCGGCGAACAGCATTTCCTCGGCGCGTTTGCCCAGCACGGATTCACGAGGTCGCGCAAAGATCCGTTCGGCCGAGCGGTTGAACTCGACCACGTTTCCGGCGGCGTCGACACTCACGATGGCGTCGAGCGCAGATTCGAGAATGGCACTCTTGCGGGCTTCGTTTTCGTCTCGCCACTGTCTTTGACGATGCTGAATCGCACGGACATAGGCATTGCGCAATGAAGCGATAAACTCCTCGCACTCGTCGATCTGAGCGGCAAGTGCGTCGATCGCGGAAGTTTGCAACGTAGCACGCTTGCGCAATTCCCGGGCGAGTTGATCAAGCTCGCGATGCACATCGGGCGGTGTTAATCCAGGTTCATGCTCACGAGCCGCGATGGCTTGAGCCCACGCGTCGCATTTCGCAGAGAATAGTGCTGCGTCGGTCGCAACTAGCGCGCGGAGAACCGAGCCGGATAGGACCGGCGACTCGCCGATGAGTTCCGCGAGCAATTCACGAAGGATTGCACGATGCGCCGACATGGCGCGGACCTCCGAACAAGCGGCTTTCAACGAGGCTGACCCGCTAGGATGGAGTATGGCGTAGAGTGGTGGCGCTGTCGAGTGTTTTCACGAGCGAGGCGAGATCGGCGAACGCCCCGGCGCGGGTCACAAGCTGGTCTTCGACGAGGCTGTCGTCTTAGCCGGCGTTTTGGAAGGGGTGCGAGTTGCAGGGCGGCCACTCGAGGTCTTGATGAAAGTGGTCACTTCCACCGTCTCTCTTTCGTCCACTCGTCCTTGAAAGGTCAGCACCTCGCCGTTGACTTTGACAGCCACCTGGAACGACCCGTCTTGGGTCGTCGCGTCGCGTCGACTGTAGTACTGAACGAGAACACGATACTTGCCGTTCGGTGCCTTGCCCGTGGGCCAAAAGACGTTTTCAACCGGCTCCTCGGAAGTGAGCAAACCCGCGTTCATGTCCACATCCAAACGACCGTTGCAGCGGGACCGCGGACGCATGAACGAAATCTCTTGGCCGGAAGGCGGGATCACATGTAGATCGAGATCGTTGCGATTGTTCCAGATGAGCGAGACTTGCACGTCACCGGTCTTGGCCCCGGCCGAGGTTAATCGATCGCCGAACGCGCCCCCCAAGAGATCGCCGATTCCGTTGCCAGCGCCTCGATCGCCCGAGCCGCGCATGCGATTCTCACCCGCAGCCAGACCATCGATCGCAAAATTCTCGGTGAGCGCCTCGGCCTTGGCTCCGGCCAGCGTTGTTTGTTTGAGATCGATATCGGTCGCCGCATCCGTGATCGATCCCGCCACAAGATTCTGTTTGATGTCGACTTCCGGCGCCGCAATGGGGACTTCGATCATCTCGACGGGTTGAAGTTCTTCGCTCTGAGCGACCATGACTTCCAAGATGTCGCTAGTCTGTTGCTGACAAAAGATGAAGCCCCCGATGATCATCAGCACCATATTCACGATCAAGCTAAACAGGGCCGACTCGAGCCAGACCCGATTGTCCTGCGATAAACGAACACCAAAGCCAACATCATCGTGTTGTGGGGCGTGATCGCGTATCTGCGGCACCGGCGCTCTGGCGGTCATAGCAACCGGTGGAACGAGCAGTGGTCGGCCAGGTTTGAGCATTTCCATATCGGCGCTCCGCGTGAGTTCGACCGTAATCTAGGCTGATGACCGGCCGCACTCTCCTTCTACGATAGGCGTATCGAGCCACCCGGTCAACGTAAACTGTGCCTAAATGGCGGCGTCGGCTGTGATACTTGATCGGCTTTTATCGAGGACGAGAATGCCAATTACCCCGCCCTACACCCAAACCGGCCGAGGCGGTATTCTGACGCCTCGGTTGTTTGTCTTTGATCGCTGTGCGCAGGGTTAATAACGCGTTTTGATCTGCACAGCGACCGCGAGAATCTCGATTCATTCCTGACTTTTCCAGACTTGCCAGCTTATGTTGAACACGTACGTCACGTTGCCACGAACCGAGAATCAGGCCCGTGGTCTCGCTCAATATGCCCGAGATTTTCTGACGGATGCGGCCTTTCAGCCGGGCGATCGGGTTTACCGCATGGTCGAGCGATTCCACGTCGACAGCATCGCGTGTGGCGTGTCGGCGCTGGCTTGCGGTACGAATGCCCCGCGAGTCCTGCGGAGCGAAGCGCTGGACTATTCGGTGAGCGACACCCGTCGTGGTGTTCCGCTGCTGGGTTCGCGCGTCCGAGTGGCTCCTGAAAAGGCCGTCGTCGCCAATTCGAGCGCCGTTCGCGAGTGGGACAGCAACGGTACGAACTTCGGGTATAACCCGGCTCGTGGCCATACACGGGGTGAGTTTGGGCATAATGACTTTTATCCGGTCGCTGTGGCGGCGGCTCAGTTAACAGGGTGCGATGGACGTCAGACGCTGCGAGCGATGATTCTGCTAGATGAGATACGTGGCCGACTGGCGGAAGTCTACGGGCTCAAGGAACACAAAATTGATCACGTCGTGCATGGCGCGATTGCCTCGGCCGTGACTTACGGTGCCATGTTGGGGGCGAGCGTCGATCAGATCGAGTCCGCGATTGGTTTAGTCGTGGCTCATTACATTCCGTTCCGCGCCATTCGACACGGCAAGCAACTGTCCGATAGCAAGGGGGCCTCGGCCGCGTTGAGCGCCGAGGTGGCGGTGCTCAGCATGCAACGGGCGATGCGGGGGTTCGTCGGACCTGCCGATGTGTTTCGGAATCCCGAGGCGATCTTTTGCCTATTTGAAAAGCCAGCCGCCAAAGGGGAAAGCCCGTTCGATCTGGTCCTGGGACGCTCGGGCGATGATTTCGCCGTTATGGGGATGCACTTCAAGCTCGGCCTGTACGAGCACCAATCGGCCGGTGCCATTCAGGGCTTGATCGACTTGCTCACCAAGCATCCGCAACTGTTTGCCGATGAGAAGCAGTTGAAGCAGTTGAGGATCGACATCTACGAGCCTGCCTTTCACATCATCGGTGATCCTGCGAAGCGCGATCCGCGAACTCGCCAAAGCGCCGACCACTCGATGGTTTACATCATCGCCACGTTATTGCGGAAGGCCTTTGAACAACGGCAGGCCGGCTGGCGCGAGTTGATGCTCATGCCTGCGGACTATGACGATGCGGCGCTCGCGCACCCGCTGACCCGCAGCTTGATCGATCGCATCGCGTTTCGCCACGGGGGGCATGACTACGATGCCCGCTATCCCGATGGCATTCCGACGTCGCTCGAGATCGAACATGCACAATTGGGCACGCTGTCCAGCGGGTTGGTGATGTATCCGGTGGGGCATGCGCGTAACGAGAGCGGCATGCTCGACGAGTTGCTCGCCCACAAGTTCAAGCTCTTGGCCGGGCTTGCCGTGGACGATGTCGACGGTCTATACCGTCGCTTTACTCAATTGGCCGACAAGAGTCCGGCCGAGATCGGAAATCTTTATGATTTTGCGATCCGTGGTGTCGCCTAGTTGGAACGAATCGAGCACGCGATGGCGACCGTCGGACTGATCAATGTCAACAAGCCCGCCGGGCTCACCTCGCGCGATGTCGTTGATCGTGTCGCGCGGGTCACCGGCCAGAAAAAGGCGGGGCACGCGGGGACTCTCGACCCAATGGCAACCGGCGTCCTGGTCGTTTGCCTGGGGTGGTGCACGCGATTGATCGAATACGTGCAAGGGCGGCCGAAGCGCTATCGTGCCACCTTTGTGTTCGGGCAATCGAGTCCCAGCGACGATCGCGAAACCGAGGTGACGCTGGCTGCCGATCTGCCGCATCCGACCCGCGCGCAAATCGATCGCGTTTTGCCCGAGTTTCAAGGCGAGATCATGCAGCGTCCCCCGGCGTACTCAGCGCTGAAAATCAACGGCAAGCGGGCCTATCATTTGGCTCGAAAAGGTCGCGAGGTGGACCTGGAGCCACGACCGGTCCACGTTTACGAGCAGCATGTCGTGCGTTACGACTTTCCGGAACTGGTTCTGGATATCGCCTGTGGTCAAGGAACGTATGTGCGCTCGTTGGGTCGTGACTTGGCCGAGCGACTGGGAACCGTCGCCTTGATGTCGGCACTGGAAAGAACCTCGATCGGATCGTTCGCTGTCGAGGAAGCTTGTCCCTGGGCCGAAGTCGAGCGTGAGCACATTCTGAAATGGCTCTCGCCTCCGCGGCGAGCGATTGCGGATATGCCCACGATTACGGTTGATGACGACGACCGGGCTGAGATTGCTCTCGGTCGACCGATCATTTCGCCGCCCCTCGAAGTCTGGGCGCACGAGTACGCCGCGCTCGATGCGGCCGGAACGTTGCTCGGTGTCATGGCACCCGATCAGCCTGGGCGACTGCGCGTAGTTCGCAGCTTTTGCGTGGAACCGTGTTCGTAGCAAAGTCAGCTACTCAAACTTCTTTGCTCGATCGTCCAAGGGACGGATCCAAACGCTGCGAAACTTCACCGGACTCTGATGATCTTGCAAGTACAACGGGCCGGCGTCGGTTTGCTTAAGGCTGGCCAGAATGCGACCCGTGTAGGGCGTGTTTCGGTACAAATACGGTGTGTAGGGCGAACGCGGTTCGGTGAATTTCGTCCCATTCTGGACTAACACGCCATTCAAGAAGGCTGTTACGGACCCGGGCTCGGCAATCTTGCCCTGAGCGTCGTACCGCGGGGCTCGATAGACAATGTCGTAAGTTTGCCATTCGTGAGCTGCACGGCCCGCGTTCACGAGCGGCGGCGTGAACCGGTACAGCGAGCCGACCATTTCTTTGTCCGGCTTGGTGCTGCCCGCGGTGTTGCTGATCTGAAGCTCGTAATGACCGTGGATATAAACGCCACTGTTTCCGGCTGCTTCGGTGGGAACCATGAACTCGACGTGCAGTTGCGCGTCGCGGAAATGGAGCTTGGACACGATAAAGCCCTTGCCGACGGTCAGCACGCCGTCCTTGCTTTCCCAGGTGCAGGGCTGGCCGTCGACTCCCACGAATGCGTCCGTGCTCCCGCCGTCATACAAGACCACGGCATCCGACGGGGCCTTTCCCTCCGGCGTCGTTACCACTTTGATCGGCA
>JAEUIL010000676.1 GCA_016794255.1 Planctomycetaceae bacterium
CGAAAACTCCTCACGATGCTCAACGCACTACTCAAAAAGAAACAAAAATGGAACGCCCAATTGGCCTAGTTCGCCACTCTTTTACCCCTTGAAATCAAACACAGCCGCTGGCGAGTTCGGTTACATTGTCATTCGCCTCAGAATCAGTTCCAGGATTTGCTTCGCACTCGGCGCTGGCGAGTTCGGTTACATTGTCATTCGCCTCAGAATCAGTTCCAGGATTTGCTTCGCACTCGGCGCTCGACTAACGTAGCGGGGAATTGCACCGCCCGTTTGGTCTCTGAGGTACTGTCGCCATGCGTCTTTGCCGCTCGCTGCTGCCGTTGCTCACTCTGGCCTCGCTCCTGTTCACCGCGGAACTCGCGGCCGCCGAACGACGCCCGAACGTCTTGTTCATCATGGCCGACGATCTGAACAACTCCCTCGGTTGTTACGGTCACAAGCTGGTCAAGAGTCCCAACATCGACCGGCTCGCGGCGCGGGGCGTGCGCTTCGATCGGGCTTATTGCCAGTTTCCGCTCTGTGGCCCGAGTCGTAACTCGATGCTCACTGGCTTGCATCCCAACAGCACGGGCATCATCGCCAACTCGCAAATCTTCCGGCAAACGATTCCATCCGCGATCAGTCTGCCGCAAGCGTTTCGCCAGGCGGGCTATTTCGCCGCGCGGATCGGCAAGCTGTATCACTACGGTGTACCCCGCTCGATTGGCACCAACGGTCACGATGACCCCGGCTCCTGGGAACTGGAGCTGAACCCGGCCGGTGTCGACCGCTTGGTCGAGGAACCGAAGATCAAAACGCTGACGCCCGGTCAGTTCGGCGGCACGCTCAGTTGGTACGCGTCGCCTGAGCCCGACGAGAAACACACCGACGCGCTCGAAGCCGCCGACGCCGAATGGGTGCTCGAACGGTGTGCGAAGCAGCAGGATCGTCCGTTCTTTCTCGCGGTCGGGTTCTTCCGGCCACATACGCCCTATGTCTCGCCGCAGAAGTACTTCGATCTGTACGAGCGCTCGCAAATGCCGCTCGTCGAAGGTGTAAAAGAAGATCAGCAAGATGTGCCCGCCGCGGCGCTCGGCAGCTACAAGAAGGAGCAGGACAAACTGACCGACGATCTCCGCCGCGAAGTGCTGCAAGCGTACTTTGCCAGCGTGACGTACATGGATGCCCAGGTAGGCAAGGTTCTGGCGGCGCTCGAGCGACTCGGCTTGGCCGACAACACGATCGTGGTTATGACCAGCGACCATGGTTATCACTTGGGCGAACACGGGCTGTGGCAAAAGATGAGCTTGTTCGAGGGGAGCGCCCGGGTGCCGTTGATCATCGCCGCGCCTCAAGGCAAGTCGGGCGGAGTCGCCACCGCGCCGGTGGGTCTGATCGATCTGTATCCCACGTTGGCCGAGCTCTGCGGTGTTCCCGCGCCAAAGAATCTGCACGGGCAAAGCCTCGCCAAAATGCTCCAAGACCCCAGCGAGACTGGCCGCGGTTGGACGATCAGTCAGGTGTCGCGCGGCGGTGGACCGAACCGAGCGACGACCACGCCGGACGTGAGTTCCAACAATCGCCAATTCTTCGGCTACACGATTCGCACGCCGCGCTGGCGGTACACCGAATGGGACGAGACCAAGCAAGGTCGCGAACTTTACGATCACGATGCCGATCCCCGCGAGCTCACCAATCTGGCCGACCGCAAAGAACACGCCGAGCTCATCTCGCAACTGTCGACGCAGCTGCGCACGGCAGTGAGTGCGACCTATCCGGCAGACGGCAAACGACCGCAAGTCCAGCCCGGCTTGTGGCACCCGGATTTGACCAACCCGTAAGCAGCGATCGTTGCCGCAGAATAGACTCTTTAACTCTCGCAGTATCTCCGAGGACTTTCGTTCATGATGCGTCTTTGCTTGTTGTACGGTCTCGTCTTCATTGTGGGGACTTTATTCAACAGCCCTCTGTGGGCTGCCGCTGCGAACAAACGTCTCGACGTTTATTGGATCGATGTCGAAGGGGGCGCGGCGACGTTGCTCGTCACCCCCGCGGGCGAGTCGATTCTGATCGATACCGGCAACCCCGGCCGACGTGATGCCGACCGGATCATTCAAGCCGTGGCCAAGGCCGGTCTGATGCAAATCGATCACTTGGTGACGACCCATTACCATCGCGATCATTTCGGCGGTGCCGCGACCCTGGCGGGTGCCATTCCCATCAAGACGGTCTACGACAACGGCATCTTCGACGGTATTCGCGAGAAGCCCGATGACGAGTATCTCAACTTTCCCGCCACCAAACGGGTCGTGCTTTCACCCGGCGATACGATTCCGCTCAAGCAAACCGAGGGGGCCGAGAAACTCGAGCTGCGGTGCCTGTGCGCTCGGCAGCAGACCATCGCGCGGCCGAGTGGCAAGCTAGACGACAACACATGTTGTGCCGATGCGATTGCCAAGCCGATCGACCGCTCCGATAACGCCAATAGTATCGTGCTGCTCGCGAGTTTCGGACCATTCCGGTTCTTCGACGGGGGCGATCTCACGTGGAACGTCGAGAAGGAATTGGTGTGTCCGGTCAATCTCGTCGGCAAGGTCGACGTGTATCAAGTCACGCACCATGGTCTCGACGCGAGCAACAATCCGGTGCTGCTCAAGACGCTCGCCCCCTCGGTCGCGATCTTCAACAACGGCGTGACCAAGGGTTGCGACCCGAACGTGTTTGCCAACTTGAAAGAACTCACCGGCGTGCAGCAGGTATATCAGGTTCACAAGAACTTGCGTCCCGACGGCGATAAGAACAACGTGCCGGACGAGTTCATTGCCAATCTCGACAAGGAGTGCAAGGCGAACAGCATTCACCTTTCTGTCGATCCGACGGGAAAAACCTACGCGGTCTCCATTCCCAGTAACGGTCACACTCGCACCTATCAAACCAAGTAGCAGACGATGAAGACAATCTGGTTACTACTCGGCGCTGTGGCGGTTTGGGCGTTCGGCACGGAAGCAACGCATTCCGCCGAGCGACGCCCGAATCTGATCGCGATCGTCACCGACGATCAAGGCCAATGGGCGCTCGGTTGCTATGGCAATCGCGACATCAAAACGCCGACGCTTGATCAACTGGCGGCTGATGGCGCGGTGTTCAACAACGCGTTCACGGTCACCCCGGTTTGCTCGCCGAGTCGCGCCGCCTACATGAGTGGCCGCTGGCCGACGCAGGTGGGCATCACTGATTTCCTGTCGCCTGGCGAGTCGAACGACGAGCAAATCGGCCTGCACGCGCCGATCTGGCCGGCTGCGTTACACACCGCGGGCTACAACACCGCGATGATCGGCAAGTGGCATTTGGGCACCCTGCCGCCGTTCCATCCGACGAAAAAGGGTTTCGACCACTTCTATGGTTTCCTCGGTGGCGGAACCACGCCGATGAACCCGGTCGTCGAGGTCCGCGGCACCCCCGCTCCGGTCAAAGGGGCCGAACCCGATGTGCACGTCGATGCCGCGATCGCCTTCCTGCGGCAACCACGCACCGGTCCATTCGCGATCTGCTTGCACTTTCGGGCTCCGCACTTGCCCTATGGCCCGGTGCCCGACGAGTATCCGGCCATGTATCAAGGTGTCGATCCCGCGGTGCCGCAATTGCCCGGGCTTGACATTCCCAAGCTGAAGCAAAGCACGCTCGCCTATTACGCCAGCATTTCGAACGTCGATCGTGCACTCGGCCGACTGTTCAAGGTCCTCGACGAACTCAAGCTCGCTGATCACACGTTGGTCACGTTCACGAGCGATCACGGCTACAACGAAGGACGACACTATCTCGACACGAAAGGCAACGGGCAGTGGATGGCTGGTGGCGTCAAGGGACCGAAACGCCCGAACATGTTTGACACGTCGGTTCGTGTGCCGCTGGTGATGCGCTGGCCCGGCGTGATCGAGCGTGGCCGAAAGATCGACGATCATGTCTCGAACATCGACACGTACCGGACCATGCTCGGCGCGATGGGCGTCAAGCTGCCCGCCGATGCCCCGGTGAACGGCATCGACTATTCACCGCTGCTCAAGGGCGAAAAGCTGCCGCCACGTGACGCGATCTACGGTCAATACGATCTGCACAATGGCGGACTCGCGTATCTGCGCATGATCCGCACGTCGCAGTACAAGTATGTGAAACACTTCCGCGCCAAGGGAATGGACGAGTTGTACGATCTGACCAGCGATCCCGGCGAGCTGCGCAATCTGATCGGTCCCCAAAAGGCCGAGGGACGCAAGATCGCGGCGGAGTTGGGGGCGAAACTGCTCGAGTGGCAACGGTCGATCGACGATCCCGTGCTGCGTGATGAGTATTAGCAGATTGGTTTTTAACGCCGAATCTTCGAGAAGCCAACTCATGAAACCCACGCTGCTCGCAGTCGCGTTGATCTTCAATGCACTGGTTTTGTTGGCTGCTCAAGTCGAGGGTGCCGAACCGATCGCGTTCACGTCGGTCGGCGCGTTCGGCAAGTTTCCCGAGGGCGTGACGCTCGGGCCAACTTCGGCGGTTGCGGTCAACCGACAGGGCGAGGTCTACATCTTTCATCGTGGCAAGCAGCCGATCATTGTCTGCGATCCTGCGGGGAACGTGCTGCGTTCCTGGGGCGACGATCTGATCGGCAGCGCGCACGGCTTGCGACTCGATCGTGACGAGAACGTCTGGGTGACCGATATCGGTAATCACCGCGTGTTCAAGTTCGATCCGCAAGGCAAACTGCTGCTCGCGCTCGGCACGGGCAAGCCGGGCGACGGGCCCGACCAGTTCAACAAGCCGACCGACATCGCCTTTGGACCGCAGGGTGAGGTGTTCGTGACCGACGGCTACGGCAATGGCCGGGTGCTGAAGTTCTCACCCAGCGGGGCGCTGCTGCAAACCTGGGGCAAGCTTGGTCGTGGCGACGGTGAGTTTCGCATCCCGCATAGCATCGTGATCGACAGCCACAATCGGCTGCTGGTGGGCGATCGCGAGAACGACTGCATTCAGGTCTACTCGACCGAGGGGAAACTGCTCGCCGTCTGGCCCGGCTTTGCGCCGTATGGCTTGGCGCTTGACGCCGCGGGTCGGTTGTTCGTCGCCGATGGCCGAGCTCAGCAGGTCTTGGAACTCGACGCGAACGGCAAAGTAGTCGGTCGCATCGGTCAGTCGGGCAAAGGCCTCGGGGAGTTCACGCTGCCGCACATGCTCACGTTCGACCGGCAAGGCAATCTGCTCGTGGCCGAGGTGGGGAACAGCCGCGTTCAGCAGTGGAACCGCCGCTAGCCGCCGCTCGCGTCACCCAGCCAGCTCGCCGACCGGCTCACAACTTGCGAATCAGTTGCAAATAAAACTCAATTGCAACTTGATGGATTGGGCCATTTCAGTAAGATCGCTGGCTTGTGGTCCCCTGCCCGAATCGTCACGGGCAAAACGTCCCTGTCTCGGCCTTGGCTACGCGTCATGCTTCGTATCGAAAATCTCAAGAAGTCGTTTGTCGAGCCGGGGGGCGAGCCGCTGCCGATCCTCGATCTGCCGAAGTTTGAGGTCAGCGAGGGTGAGCAGGTGCTGCTCATGGGCAAAAGCGGCTCGGGCAAGACGACGTTGCTGCACATCATCGCCGGGATCACCCTGCCCGACTCGGGCTCGGTCGAGTTCGGCGGTCGCGATATTCTCAAGCTGCCCGAGGCTGCCCGCGATCGGTTCCGCGCTCAGCACCTGGGCTATGTCTTTCAGACTTTCAATCTGCTGCCGGGGTTCTCGGCGTTTGAGAATGTGCTGCTGGCGATGGCCTTCACCGGTCGCAAAGTCGACGAGGCGCGGGCGAAACACTTGCTCGGACGCGTCGGTCTGGGGCATCGCTTGTCGCACAAGCCGGCCCAAATGTCGGTCGGGGAACAGCAGCGCGTGGCCGTGGCTCGGTCGCTGGTCAACAAGCCGGCGTTGCTCTTGGCCGACGAACCGACCGCCAGTGTCGACGCACGCCATCAACAGCAGATCATCGATCTCATCCGCGATACGTGTCGCGAGGAGAATGTGTCGCTGGT
>JAEUIL010000708.1 GCA_016794255.1 Planctomycetaceae bacterium
GCCAACAGCAACACAACTCCTACGAGATACAACAGACTCAAGAACGACACCGCTTGCGGCTGCGTGAAACCGTACGAGCTTTGCAACCAACCGCTGGCAAACAAACACGGCGCGGCAATGATCCGGCCGACGTTGAAACAAAAGCCGGCGCCGGTGCTCCGCAAGCGTGTCGGATACAACTCGGGAAAGTAGATGGCGTAGCCCGCGTGCATGCCGAGGGTGAGAAAGCCGAAGATGGGCAGCATCACGAACAACACATTCGCCGTGGGCTGTTCCAACCCGCGAAACACGACCAGCGCCACGATCAGTCCGCCGAGATGAAACAGTAAGAACGCGGCCCGACGACCGAGTCGATCACACAGCGGACCAAACGACACGAGTCCCATGCCGCCGCCGATCGTGACGAGCAGCATGCCGACCATCTCGGCACCCTTGAGCCGCTGGGCGAACGGTTTGAGAGCTGCCGCGCGCGACTCGGCGTCCTGCGGTGAAGTGCCGCTCGTCGCTAGCTCGGCGAGTACGGTCCGTTCGGCATCGGCCCGCATCAGGTCTTTGCCGTAAATATGTACGCCCCAAAAGGTCGCCAATCCCACCGCAGCCAACCCCACGCCGATGATCGTGTGACGTAGCAAGTGGCCGGTGAACAGCTCGCCGATTTGCCCGGGCTGTTTCACGTCACTCGCGACAGACGCGGGCCGCTCGGGTTCCTTGAGCGACAGCCGAATCCAGATGATCAGTAGTGCCGGCAGCACGCCGACGAGAAACCCGACGCGCCACGGTAGCGACGGATATTGTTCGCTTTGGAGCGCCGGATTGCCGACGATAAAGTAGCCCGCGGCGATGGCGAGCATTGTGCCAAGCACGCTCGACGCATGAAAGATGCCCAGCGACCAGGCGCGTGCTCGCCGCGGAAAGACCTCGGCCACCAGCGCGCTCGCCACGGCCCATTCGCCCCCGACGCCGAGCGCGACCAGAAACCGAAAGATCGCGAAGTGCCACCAACTCTGCGCCGCTGCCGAGACGCAGGTGAACAGCGAGTAGACAATGATCGTGTAGACCATCACCCGGGTGCGACCCCAGCGATCGGCGAGCATACCGAACAACACTCCGCCCAAGGCACCGCCGACGAGAAACGTGCCGAACGAGATGTTGTTGTAGAACTGAATGTCACCCGGCGTCGAGCTCGCAGGGGCGAGCGACTTCATCGCTTCGTTCATACTGGCGACGAAGATTTGCCCCTCGAAGACGTCAAACACCCAACCGAGCGACGCAATCACGAGCACGAGCCATTGATAGCGCGTGATGCCCGAGTACCACGGAGCGTTGTCGGCAGCGTTGTCGTTCACAGGCAAGGTTTCTCAGTGGGGTGGATCGAGTCCGCGAGGTAAACAGAGTATCCATCACGCTCCGCGTGATGCGCGTAACGACAGACTCGGCGCAAGTTGGCTTTCGATCGCGGAGTTACCTTGACGTCGTCAACCGCCATCACGCGGAGCGTGATGAATACTCTTTTTGACGTCGGCAAATTCACCGCGGTGCCGCGTATGATGAGCCCCCGCCACTCGAAAGTCAAAGCGATCGACCGGACGCGCAGCAGAATGGATTGGTAGCCGAACTCGCCAGAGTTCGGGTAGTGGCCCTGTCACATGTCGCCCGAACTCTGGAGAGTTCGGCTACAAGCAGGCTCGCGAAGTTTGCCCGTTACGCGATCGGCTTCCCCTGTCGTCGCAGTCGCTCGAGTATCCGCCGCGCGGCGCGCGAGACATCGCGCCACAGCCGGCGCGGATCGACGGTCTGCGGCGCGAGTTCGGCCAGATACGCCGCGATGAACCGCCGTCGATCGCCGTTGCCGATCCAGTCGTGGGCTTCGATACTCACCGCGAGCCGGGCGAGATTGCGCACCTGTTCGGCGTAACCGAGCCGACGACGAATCCGCACGCCGTCGAGATCGATCAGATGCGCCTCGACGGTTTCGTCGCGCTCACTCAACAGCAGATTGCACCCTTTGAGATCGCGATGCGCGACGCGCCACGCGTGCATCCGGCCAATGAGTCGGCCGAGGGCGACTGCCGCGCGGCGTGTTTGCCGCCGACGTTCGCCCGTGGGCAAGCGTGCGAGTCGCCACAGATACAGATGCAAGTTCTGAGCGTCGGCGATCCACTCGGTGGCCACGTAGCCCGCGCCGAGCTGCCGCAATCCGCGCGGCACGATCACCGCGATGGGGCGGGCCGTCGCGATGCCTCGTTCGAGCAGCGCGTGTCCCAACAGCCAGGCGTTCAACGCTCGACTGCGGCCTGCGAACGAGCCGACACGCTTGAGCCAATTGCGGGGTCGAATGCGCTTGTACGCCACCGCGGTCGGTTGACCCGCCAGCATCAACTCGGCCGTGACCATCATGCTGGCCGGCGTCAGCTTGACCGGCTCATGCCAGTAATCGCGGAACAGTTGCTCGGGATCGTGGACCAATCGCCGCAAATCGTCGCGCGATAACTGTGTCACCGCATGACCTCGGGCCTCGTCGGCCTCATAGCTGTGATAGTCGCGGTTCGTTCGCAGAGCCCGTTTCACCCGGCCGGCGAGCACGCGGCAACTGTAATCACGCGTTTGAGCAAAGACCTCGAGCCCGGCGGCTTTCAAATTCGGCAACCGCAGCTCGGCCCGTTCGAGTGAGTAACGACGCCAGAACCGCCAGCGCTCGGCGATCGTCGCCCGCTGCGACCAATCGGAGTGCAGCATCAGCAAACTATCGCGGCTCCGCGGCCAATCGAGCGGCGACGAGAACGTGATCCCCGGCAGATCGACGAGAAAAAACTGCGGTGCGATCCGCCCGCGCTCATCCGGTTCACACGAGGCTCGTTGCACGAGAATGTTGCCCGCGTGCAGATCATTGTGAAACACGCCGGCGCGATGCAACTGCACGCACAGCAGCGCCAAGGCATCGGCCAACTGAGCGCGAATCACCGGCTGCTGTTCGGCCGAGAAGTGCGGGAGTTGCTGCGCGGTGAAATCCAGCAGCGACAGCGTATCGGGAATCGCCGCGGTAATCAGAAACGTCTCGGCAATTGCGCCCCACTTGCGCGACTCGCCCAAGGCCAGCGGGTAGAACGTCGGCAGTCCGCGACGAGCGAGTTCGAGCGCCTTGTTGAACTCGCGGTGAGCGGCTGGCGGACGCAGCCAATTCCGCGCCCGATCGACCCACGACGAACAGCGATAATGCTTCAGATAGAACGACCCCTCGGGCCGCTCGACACGATACACGACGCGCTGCGCGCCGTGCTTGACGATTTGGGCCGAGCCATCGTCGCGCCACTCGTCGAGCCGCGGACCCTCATCGGCCAGCAATCGCTCGACCCACCCGCTGCGCACGGTCCACAGCGCAGCGCCGAACTGGCGCCGCTCGAAGGGCTCGTCGCGGGGCGTGATCGCGGGCAAGATGGCCAGGGACATTCCGTTGTCCTGCGGTAGCGAGAATAGGCCGAGAGATTCTAACCCGCCAGGCGAGATAGCAGAACGCGAGCTTTGAGCTCGCCGGTGCTAGCATTTGGAGTTTGATTGAAAGGACCGAAGAGTTTTAACACGGAGAACACGGAGAACACGGAGAACACGGAGAACACGGAGGACACAGAG
>JAEUIL010000742.1 GCA_016794255.1 Planctomycetaceae bacterium
GAGGTCCCGGAAATCCGCGGCGTTGAACGTGAGTAGCTGGGTGATTCCATAAGTATGCATCGCGGCCACAAGTCGCGCGTCATGCGATCGATAACCGGTCACGACGTGCTTTTCGACCAGTTCTCGCCAGACTTGGCTGAGCACCTCACGATCGGGTAGCAGCGTGAAGCGTCGTTGAAAAAAACGAAGCCAATGCCCTGCCTGCGACGGAGTCATGCCGAGGCCGTTCTTCCCGGCAGGCAGCGGGCCGGCGGCTCTCGTCGCGACAGCCCAAAACTCGTAAAGATTTTGCGGAACAATGACGAGCCGCTCATTTCGATGCAGCAGCGCCTGAATTGCCGCACGCGCGACGCCTGAATGCGGTTCCTGCGAACTGGTCAAACGAGTCAGTAGATTCGTGTCGACGAGAATCATTCGCCTTCAAGCCGCGAGTAGATGGTCGCTCGTGAGTCGTCCAAGTGCGGTCCCTCAACCATGAACGGTCGCATCTCGGCAAACACGTCGTCGTTATTGGCCGATGGGGTCGCGGGAAAAATGGGCTCTGCTTCAAAAACGATCACTTCGCAGATGTCGCCCGTGATACGCACTAGGCTGTCCGCGATTTCTTGCTTCGAACCTTTGAGAACATGAGTTTTCATGAGGCACCGGGAATTCGACCCATAAGCGTCATTGCGTAGGTCAGCACCGTTGAAGCAGCCCTTACTCGGTAACGCCACGCGTTCTTATGCATCGTACTGACCGGCAATTACGGATGCAAATTTTGCCGGCGTTGAGTCAAGAAACGGCATAGAACCTGCACCCTTAATGCCAACGTCAGATTTATTGCCGGCATCATTCGAATCGCCTGGTTGTGGAGATCTGCCATGAATACCGACTTCAAACGCATTTGCGCTCCGACGGACTTCAGCGAGATGGGGGACCGGGCCGTCGAATATGGAGCGGCCTTGGCACGTAAATACGGTGCGGAATTGCACATCGTGCATGTCATTCAGGACGTCGCCGAGAAACTGCGGCATCCGGAATTCGCGAGCACCGACACCAGCGTGCACGAGTTTCTCGGCAAGCTCGAGAAAGGTGCGTCGGAGTACTTGGCCAAATTGGCCGCCGAGAAGCCGTGGCACGGACTGGATATCAAGCGATCGCAACTCTTCGGGTCGCCGGTGGAAGAAATCTGTCGTTACGCCCAACAGAACGAGATCGATTTGCTTGTGCTGGGAACTCACGGCCGCACCGGGTTGCAGCATTTGTTCGTGGGGAGTGTGGCCGAGCGTGTCGTGCGAGCGGCCCCCTGTCCGGTTTTGACGATTCGTGAGCCGCGACCAGCAGCGTAGCACGCCGCGACGCGGTCATGGCTTCCGCTGGCCGAGCAACGTCAGCAACAGTTGCCGGCCACTCGCGCGATTGCGATGTTCGCAGAGGTAAATCCCCTGCCAGGTCCCGAGCGCTAATCTTCCCTGTTGAACGGGTATCGACAGCGACGCGCCGAGCAGCGAGCTCTTCACATGGGCCGGCATGTCGTCGGGCCCTTCGAGCGTATGTTGATACGGAAACGTCTCGGGGGCGATCGCGCTGAAACTGCTTTCCAGGTCCACCGGCACGTCGGGATCGGCGTTCTCGTTGATGGTGAGCGACGCCGAGGTGTGTTGAATGAAAACGTGCAGTAAACCGACCGGCAATTCGCCTAGCTCGGGCAAGGCGTCGAGCACCGAACGGGTTATGAAATGAAACCCCCGCCGGAGTGGCTTCATCAGAAGGGGGCGTTGAATCCAAATCATGATTGCTTATGTGTTTAGGACGCGGATGACGAATTCGTGAAAATTTTCACGAAAACACTTGACCCACGCGGTGGCCTGATAAGAATTGGGCAACTTGATTTTCGCCCCATGGGAGCCGTTAACCGTCGAACAACTCGCCCTCGGTAGGCAAGATAGCGTCAGCTGGTGGTTCTGACCACGATTCAGCTCGTCGCTTTTCCCGGTTCGCGAACCTGGTCGTGTTTTTCGTTTGGGTTTTGTGAGGACAGCGCACGATGGTGGAAAGAAACGTGCGAACGAGGAGTTTTCAAAGTGCGAGGG
>JAEUIL010000788.1 GCA_016794255.1 Planctomycetaceae bacterium
CTCGTCGACATTGACCTTGCCGACTTTGGCTTTGCCTTCGTACTCGGCAGCCAGTTCTTCGATCGTGGGACCAATCGCCATGCACGGTCCGCACCAGGTCGCCCAGAAGTCGACCAACACCGGCTGCGAACTTTGCAGCACTTCTTTCTCGAAATTCTGCACGGTTAACGTGACATACTTGGCGTCATGCTTGCCGGCTGATGCGGTCGGCGGGTTGACGGCCGAGCCGGTGCAACCGGTGAACGCGAGCAAGGTGAGCAGGGCGGCGAGGGTGAAGTGACGCATGGTGTCCTCCGTGATGGGTGAAACAGTTGGGGTAGGCGCGAAACCGCAAGCGAGCTGCGATACGATCTCGCGTGGTGATGGTTGTTAATACACTTACTAACTCATGCTCATTGTGACAGTCTTGTATTCGAGATAGGCGTCGAGCCCCTTTTCGCCGAGCTCGCGGCCGTGGCCCGATTGCTTGAAGCCACCGAATGGCGCGGCGGCGTCGAACACGTCGTAGCAGTTGATCCACACGGTGCCGGCCCGGACCTTCGAGGCAATGTAATGGGCCTTGGCCACGTCGCGTGTCCAGACCGCGGCCGCGAGGCCAAACGTCGTCTTGTTCGCCCGGGCCACGATCTCTTCGACATCTTTAAATCTCAGCACCGACATCACCGGCCCAAAGATTTCTTCCCGGGCGATGGTCATATCGTCCTTCACGTCGGCAAACAACGTCGGCTCGATGTAGTACCCGCGATCGCCGCAGCGCTTGCCGCCCGTGACCAACTGCGCACCTTGCTGCTTGCCCAGGTCGATGTAGCCCATGATCTTGTCGAACTGCGTTTGATCGACCTGCGGGCCTTGTTCGGTCGTCGGATCGAGCGGGTTGCCAAGCTTGCGACCCCGGTTGATCGACGCGACTTTGTCGATGAACTTGTCGTAGACCTTGTCTTCGACGAAGACCCGGCTGCCAGCACAGCAGCACTGACCTTGATTGAAGTACAGACCGAAATGGGCCTGAGCGGCGGCGACATCGAGATCGCTGTCGGCGAACACGATGTTCGGGCTCTTGCCGCCGAGTTCAAACGTGAGTCGCTTCAATGTCGCGGCGGCGTCACGCATGATGATCTGCGCGACCTCGCCCGAGCCGGTGAAAGCGATCTTGTCGACATCGGCATGTTTGACGAGCGACGCGCCGGCCGTAGGGCCGTAGCCGGGCACGACGTTGATGACGCCGTCGGGAATGCCAGCCTTCTGCGCCAGTCGAGCCATACGGAGGCAAGTCAGCGGCGTTTGTTCGGCGGGCTTCATGACCACCGTGCAACCAGCGGCCAGCGCGGGTCCCCATTTCCACGCCGTCATCAGCATCGGAAAGTTCCACGGTATGATCTGGCCCGCAACGCCGACGGGCTCGCGCTGCAGGTAACAGAAATAGTTGCCGCGGATCGGAATCGTTTGACCGTGAATCTTGTCGGCGTAGCCGGCATAGTAGCGCAGACAATCGATTGTCAGCGGCAAGTCGGCGGCGCGGCTGTCGCGAATCGGCTTGCCATTGTCGAGTGATTCGAGTGCGGCGAGCTCGTCGATCTCGCTCTCGATCAAGTCGGCCAACTTGTACATCAGCCGACCACGG
>JAEUIL010000837.1 GCA_016794255.1 Planctomycetaceae bacterium
ATCCGCAGTTGACCGTGCGACTCGACGCGACCGACAAGCTGTGGCAAGCCGGTGAGTCGATCGCGCCGCAGCTCGAAGCGGCCTTGCAGAACTCCGACCTCGAGATTGCCACCCGAGCGCGCTATGTGCTCGATCGCTTGCGAGCTGGCATCGGGCCGGGGATGGATCCCGACGTGGCGCGCGCCGTGGAACAATATCGCTTCGGCGATGCCAACGCCAAGCGGCAAGCGTTCGACGCGCTGCTCAAGAAGCAACAGATCGAACGCCTGCGGTGGCTCATCGATCGCGATCAAGATGCCACACTCCGCAACGAACTCAATCAACGGCTGCTCGGCGAGTTGCTCAAGCAAGTGGCCGACAAGATCGTGGCAGGCGACGAGGCCGAGACGCGCCGGCTGCTCGACGAGGTGCATCGACGTGGCGGCGCGGCGCATCGCGCGGTGTATCTCCATCTCACGGGTCAAACCGACGAAGCGATTGGCAACCTGCGTGCCAACTCGACGCTGAAAGCTGACTCGTCCGATGGTCAGCTGATGTGGTATTTGCTGCGGTTGAAAGGCGATCTGCCCGTGGCCAAGATCTGGGCCGAGCAAGCTCAGAACAAGTCGTGGACCTTCGCGGTCGCGTCGGCCAGTTACGATTGGTCGTTATTGATAAAAGAGCGCTCGAAAGCGCCACCCGCGGCCAATGCCGATATCGGCACGCGCATTCGCTACTGGGGCAGCATGGCGGTCTTGTGGCGAGCCGCGGGCAACGCCACGGGCTTTGACGACGCGCGGCAAAAACTGGTCGATCTCAAAGAATCGGCCAGCGACGCCGAGTTGGGCCGGATCGCCGAGACGCTCGTGCTGTTGGGCGATATCGACGGCGCTCAAACGTTGCTCCGCGGTCAGCGGCGCGTGCAGTTGGCCGAGCTGTACATGCACCAAGGCCGCTATCGCGAAGCGTTCGATGCGCTCGCGATCCACGATCCGCGCAACTCGTCGTTGGCGTGGTTCGAGAAGCTCGATCCGAACGACCATCGCGTGAAGATTCAAGACCCGGCCCATCCGTTTCATGCCGGTCGACTCGCGGCGCGGATGCTGTACTCGCTCGGTGAACAGGAGCAGTCGCTCAAGCTGTTCGCCGCCTTGGCCAAGATCGACACGGACGACGCGACGCGCAAGTTTGCGCTCGTCAATGTGGCGAAGGCCGAGTTTGATCTGGGGATTGTCGAGCAGGCCGAGGAGCATATTGCCGCGGCGATTGAGATGTCGGGCTATGGTCCCGTGTTTCGCACGTTGCTACCGCGGAACAACGTGCCGGCCGAGCGTTGGTATCAACGGCTGAGCGAGCAAGATCCGAGCGAGCCAAAAGCGAACGTCGTGCGCCGCGTGCGACAATTGCTATCGAGCACGTATCGCCCGCGGATGGCTGACGACGAATGGAACCGGATCATCGACGACACGTCGCTCGTGATCGAGACGTTAAACAAAGGCGAGCAAGCGCTCTGGTGGCGCATGCTGGCCGAGGCGTGTGTGGTACGCGGCGAACGCGACCGGGCGATCGGCATGCTCAAGAACGCGGGCCGAGCCGAGGTCATCTCGGGCTATCAGCACTGGTTGCGGATCGGCGATCTGTACGCCGGTGCCAGCGATTGGAACGCCGCGGCCGAGGCGTACGGCGAGGCGTGGAATCTCGACCGACGGCAGTCGCTCGCGCCGCTGTTGCAGGGACACGCGCTCACCAAAGCCGGCAAGGCTGCCGAGGGTGAAAAGCTGATCCGCATCGCGCGACTGCTGCCGCTCGGCGTGATCGGAGCGCGGCACAATCTGGCCACGGGACTCAAGGAGCGGAACCTGCGCGCGTTGGCCGAGCCGGAGTTCGAACTGGAAACGCGGCTCAGTTTGTATCAAGACTTCAACGTGTTGCTCGCCGGTCAGGAGTTGGCTCAATTGCGCGGGGTAAGTCACCCGACCGAGACGATAAACTACTGGCAACTGATGATCGCGCGGATCATCGAGCTGGGGGCGAACATCGAGCGCGACGGCACCTTGCGCTTGCCGCAGAACATCCATCGCTTGCGGGTGCTCGAACTGCT
>JAEUIL010000588.1 GCA_016794255.1 Planctomycetaceae bacterium
GCCTATCAGTATGCGGATCCTTACAACGAAGGCATGTTCGTCACCGAAATGGACGATACTCGCGCAGCAACGTTGGGTACCCCGCATAGCGCGTTACGCCATGTGCAAGACGCCACGCGTAATCCCTACTTCCGTTATCAAGACTACATAAAGCTAGGTAACGTCGCCACGACGCACTCCAACGTCTATGCCGTGTGGGCGACGATGGGGCTCTTCGAGGTCGAACGGGTCCAATCGGACAATTCGCAGTTGCCCAACTATCGCGACCCGAACGTGATTGGCTTTAGTAATCCCGACGGCTACCGGTTGGTCCGCGAGTTGGGTTCCGAATCGGGTGATATAAAACGACATCGAGCGTTCATGCTCATCGATCGTTCGATACCCGTCGGATTCCAACGGGGCGAGAATCTGAACGTCGACAAGGCCATTCGCATCCGTCGCATCATCGAGTAAGCCTAACCGAGGATTGGTATATGATTCATGCTGCCTATCGTCGCCGCGGTTTGGCGCTGGCTCGCGCCTTTACGTTGATCGAAGTACTGGTCGCCACGATGATCACGCTGATGATCGTCGGCGGGTTGACGGTCATGTTTGGCAACTTGTCGGAAAACGTGGCTGACAGTCGCGCTCTGGCGTCGCTGCAGAACTCGTTGCGTCATGCCAAGAATTTGTTGTCATCGGATTTGCAAGGGACCACGGCGGTGACCATGCCGCCACTGAGTCCTGAACAAGGTCTGGGCTACTTTGAGCAGATCGAGGGACCGATCGGGCCCGTGTTCTATCCCATCTCCAAAGTGATTTCGCGGAACATTGTCGACGATGCGGAGAATGAGTTCACGTATCCGCTCAACGACGCCAATCTCCCGCAGAAGCTAACCGCATTGGCCAGCGCGGGCGGTCAGCCTCAAGGTGAGGACTCTACTTTGGGTGACGTCGACGATATCCTGATGTTCACCACGACCTCACTCGACACTCCATTCATTGGCACCGGCTTTGCCACCTCGCAACACGCGAGCCAAACCGCTGAAGTGATTTGGTTCGTGCGCGGCAACACGTTGTATCGACGCGTACTTTTGGTCGGAGGCGTAGGGCCCGGTAGCAGCCAATACAACTACAACAGTTTGCCCTATTCGCTCCGCATGAGCGAGTTTCGACCGACGAGCGCGTTCTTCACGAGGGGCGGCCAATTTCAACCGGTAGGTAATTCTTTGGGATCGTTGACCATGCGGGAGAACCGTTTTGGGCATCAGCCCGCTGCCTTTCCACACGACGCGCGCTTCTGGATGCGAATCACCGATGACACCAATATCAACATGCCTTGGGTCATCGCGCGACCGGGCTTCATGATGCCGATTCTCGCCGAGACTGACGGTGGTGGCGCGCTCATATGGCCTTTCCCGGCCGATTGGGCGACGATGACGGACCCAAAGGCGGCAAATCGCAACGCCAAATTCCGGCACATCAAATATGTCGATACGTTTCCTAATTCAGGGGTTAGTAATGGCTTGGCCGCCGCCGAGATGGTGATTCCCAATGTCTATTATCGCGACCTAACCGATACTGCTAAGCACGCCAATGGACTTAACGTGTATCTTCCTGTACGGGTAGACACGTCAGTCGCGGCGCGGCGCGTGTTCGACCCATGGGCGCGGCGACCGTTGGAATTGAACGTGGCGGACTACTCAGGTACCGGCAGTAACAGTATTACGGGCTACAGCCTCGCGAATATGACAACCCCTCAGGCAGGATACGACAACCTGACGCTTGCCCAAAAACGGAGTGCTCACACGGGTGGTATCGCCACGATTCGTTACGAAGGGATTCGCCAGTACGATGATGCTCCGCGCTTTGACGACGTGCTGATGTCCAATGTGCTCTCGTTCGATGTCAAAGTCTGGGATCCCGGTGCGCCGATCTTCACGCTCAAGTCGGCGGGAGGCGCAGGTGGTGGCTTGAAGCCCGCTTCAGGTTCCGAGCTAACCGTCTTTCCCCACGATCCGGCTTACAAGATGGTGTTGCAGAGGTTCATTCAAGCTCCGGCAACGCTCGCCAATGGTCCCACGAGCTTTGGTGCTTACGTGGATATGAACTACATGTGGGGCGCGGTGGAAAATTCCAGCAATCAATCGAACAATAGTCGCTTACACAGTTATCAAGCTGCACTGCAACAATTTGAACAATCGGCCAGCATTGCCCCGTCGAGTTTGCCTCGCCCCTTGTTCGGCGGGCCTGGTCAGTCGACCTCGAAATATGTTGGAACGGGCATAGCAAATAAGTTCAAAACAACCAATTGGCAGCAATACGATCCCAGCAATATTCCTCCCACCAACGTCGCCCCTCACGGCTACGCAGCCGATCTCACCGGCGCTTTGCACGAGGCGTGGGATTCGTCATCCGTCTCGAACACGTGTCGCAATCTGAAACAATGCGGCTTGGCGAGCGTGTATTGCACTTGGTCCACACACTATGAGCGCAACGCGATCGACGACGATCGGGATGGTATCGTCGATAATTACACCAATGGTCTCGACGATCCCGGCAGCGACCCGGGCGTCGATGATCCCAGCGAGTTGGAAACCGTTCCGCCGTATCAGGCCCCCTTACGCGGCGTGCAAATCACGATCCGCGCTTTCGAGCCCGACACACGGCAAATCCGCGAAGTCACGATCACGCACGAGTTCTTGCTCGAGTAGGACTCGGCCGAACGTTTACGGTTTGAGCACGATTTACGCCAGCCGTAGCTTCACCCGCCCGCCGACGATCACCGTCGTGGCGCGACCCGTCAGTGTGTGACCGATATACGGCGAGTTCTTACTCTTCGACCGCATCCCCTCGGCCGTCACCGTCCAGCGTGCTTGCGGGTCGATTACCGTGACGTCGGCATCCGCGCCCACGGCCAAGGTCCCTTTTCCACGCAGAGCTAAAATCCGCGCCGGATTGGTCGTCATCTTCTCAATTACCTGCGGCCAATCGAGATGGCCCGGCTCGACCAGATACGTCACCACGAGCCCCAAGCACGTTTCCAAGCCCGTGATGCCAAACGGGGCGAGATCGAGTTCCTGCATCTTCTTCTCGGCGGCGTGCGGAGCGTGATCGGTGCAAATCACTTCGATCGTGCCATCTTTCAAACCGGCGATGCACGCCTCGACATCGGCTTGGCTCCGCAGCGGCGGGCTCATCTTGAAATTGCTGTCGAAGCTCCGTAGACACTCGTCGCTGAGCGTGAAATGGTGCGGGCAAACCTCGGTCGTGACCCGTACACCGCGTTTCTTGGCCCGTTTGATGATCTCGATACTGCCGGCGGTCGACACATGCATGATATGGATCCGACCGCCGGTGCTCTCGGCCAGCACAATATCGCGTCCAACCATCACATCCTCGGCCGCCGCGGGCATGCCGGGCAAGCCGAGCAGCATCGACACTTGGCCCTCGTGCATCACGCCCCCCACAGTCAATTCGCGGACCTCGGCGTGATTCAAAATCGGCTTGTCCCACATCAGACAGTATTCGAATGCGCGGCGCATCAATTCGGCGTTGTAGACCGGAGCGCCGTCGTCGCTGAACGCGACCGCGCCGGCATTGACGAGCTGGCCTAACTCGGCGAGCTCTTTCCCCTCGCGGTTCTTGCTCACACAAGCGACGACAAACACATGACAATTGTCGGCTCGAGCGGCCTGCTGCTGGATGAACTCGACCGTCGCCTGCGTGTCGATCGGCGGTTCGGTGTTGGGAATGCACGCCACGCTCGTAAATCCGCCGTTGATCGCCGCTGCCGTACCCGACGCGAACCTTTCGACCACTACGCGACCAGGCTCACGCAAGAGCAAGAGCATCTCGAACAAACCGGGCGAAACGATTTTCCCCGAGCAGTCGATCACTTCGTCCGCTCCAGCGTCGTGCACATCGATCCCGGCCACCTTGCCATCGCGAAGCAAGATGTTCGTCACGCGATCCAGATTTTGGCTCGGATCAATTACTCGACCGTTCGTGAGCAGCAGCGTTGCCATAGTTACCGTTGTCTAGTGGAGTGTCGAAAGGATCAGGCGTCGCGTTCGTTGAGTGAGCCGTAACTTAGCCGTCGTCGCGCATCGGCTTGCCCGAGATGAGCCACAGGACGGCCATGCGCACCGCCAAGCCGTTGGTCACCTGGTCGAGGATCACCGAGTGCGGGCCATCGGCCACGTCGGGCGTGACCTCGACGCCGCGGTTAATCGGACCCGGTGCCAGGATGAGCACATCGTTCTTGGCTCGCTTGAGCCGCTCGGCATTCATCGCATAGAGCGACGCATACTCGCGGACCGACGGAAAGGGCCGAGTGGTTTGCCGCTCGAACTGAATGCGGAGCAGATTCAGCACGTCACATCGCGGCAGAATTTCATCCAGGTGATACGACACTTCCACGCCGAACTGTTCCCATTGCTTCGAGACGAGCGTCGACGGACCGCACAGAATAACGTTGGCACCTAGTTTCTTGAGTCCCCAGATGTTCGAGCGAGCGGTGCGGCTGAAGGCGATGTCACCGACCAGGGCGACGGTCAACCCGCGCAAATCGCCGCGTGACTCGCGGATCGTCATGATGTCGAGCAGCCCCTGCGTCGGATGTTCGTGGGGCCCGTCGCCGGCGTTGATCACCGAGCAATCGAGACTCTTGGCGAGCAGATGCGGCGTTCCCGGCGTGCGATGTCGCACGACCATCACGTTTACCCCCATCGCCTCGATGTTCCGGGCCGTATCGACGACCGTTTCGCCCTTGCTCATGCTGCTGCTGCTCGAGGCGAAATCGACGGTGTCGGCCCCCAAGCGACGCGCCGCCAGCGAGAAACTCGTGCGCGTGCGGGTCGAGTTCTCGAAGAACAAGTTGGCCATGGTCACGCCGGCCAGCTTGGCGATCTTTTGCGTGCAGCCGGCCGTTTCACGTTTGAAGGCGGTGGCGGTGTCGAGAATCAAATTCAACTCGCCCGCGGTCAGGTCTTCTAGCCCCAGCAAATGCCGGCGGGTCCAACTGGCGGGGACCATTTCAATTTCGGGAGTGACAACGCTCATGGCAGTTTTTCGAGTCGGGCGAGGTCGCGAATCGGTTCATCCAGCACGTTGCGCGATTCTAACAATTCACCGCCAGAGCGTATAGGAGCCCGTGAGCAGGCGGCGCAACCATCACGCTCGGCTAACGAGTGACGTATGGTGGTGTGATCTTTCAGCTACGCATGCCCACGCGGCGTGGGCATGGCACGCATGTTCCAGCGGTCTCGTCGCTGGCGAGAGACATCCGTCATAGCCCATCACAGCCTGATCGCGGTACAATTCGCGGTATGAATGACCTGCCGTTTCAAGTGTGGTGGCAACTCTCCGACTCGGGGCAGTTGGAAGCCGTTCGACATGCGCTCGCGCTACAAAATTGCGAGGTGATTCCACTAGTCTCGACCAACTCCGCGCCAACCTGTGAAGTTGTGATTTGCGACGCCTCGGCGTCTGCCGTCGACTTGCCGAGCGACACGGGGCGAGTCTGTTTGG
>JAEUIL010000903.1 GCA_016794255.1 Planctomycetaceae bacterium
CGGGATGCATGGGCTGCAAATATGCATGATGATACGAGGCCTTTTGCAAGAACCGCAGCACGGCCAGATGGCGTTGGGTGTCGTCGCAGGCATCGACCGTGAGTTTGGCAAAAATGGCCTTCAAGGCGGCTTGTCGATCGACATGTTTAAGCCGTTGCGTCACGGCTTCCAAACGAGCGAAGTCATAGTCATAGACGCGATCAATCTGCTCCAACGGTTTGCCGATGCGGGCAGGATTGTAACGCTCGTGGAAGTAATCCGCGCCTGCTCGTTCATAGGCGACAGGATCGAACTGCTCGATGTACTCTGTGGTCGAGAGAGGCATCGCACCCGTTTCGGCGTGCGCTATCGAGAACAGCGCGAAAACAATGGCTATTGCTGTTCTGGTGAGTGCCATTGCGGACGGACCGAGATATCGCATAGCAACCCCAGGGTTGACCAATGTAAGCATCGCACAGAATACATCGGTTGCTCGGTGACTTAGGGAACAGATATCAGACCACCTGCCCACTTGGGCTCGGGGCGAGATGATAAATAAGTGAGTGCTTTCGGGGAAGCCAAGTTACGGTATCGCTAGCACTGCTAATATCGGGTTGCGGCGCGCCGGGATGCGGGCCAAGGCAATGGGGTACTGTTTCGGACGAGCGACGAACGAAATCTTCCCGGGCCATCAACGACACAGACCCCGGCAGGGCGAGCCTATCGGGGTCTGTGTTCGTTAATCGGAATCGATCGCGATGCCGACTCGGTTTAGAGCTTCGGCACCACGACGTTGCGGCGGAGGTTGGGGTCGTCCCACTCTTCGCGGAACCAGACACCGTAGCCGCGGGTCATTTCAAACTTGGCACGATTCTCGTACGGCGTGCCAGCGTGCTCGGCGGCGACCTTGGCGTATTGCTCGTTCGCCAGCTTGATGTGCTCTTGCATCCAAGCGTTGATCTTGGGATCTGGATGGTCGATCACTTCCTTGCGCCACAGAATGTGCCAGTTGGTCGTCGGCCGTTTCGGACCATAGATGTTCTTGACCGGCATCGGGTTCCGCATGAACGCTTCGAGCGCCAAACCGTACTGATAAATACGAATTTGATACGAGTACATTTGACCCAGCATCAGGTCGTAATTGGCGCGCCACCGCGGGCTCGGCTCGAGATTACGCAGACGTTCGACGGCCACGAGCGCCTTCTCAGCCTCGGCCATGTAATCGATCATCCGCTTCGAGATCACTTGCTCGTCGACCGCGGCCTTCTTGAACTCGTCGAGCTTCAACGGGAACTGATAACGCAACTCGACGCGATTCGCCCCGGAGTGGGCTTTGTCGTACGGATTCAAGTCGACGATGATCTTCCACAGGAACCGCCGCAACTCGTTCTTGTCGCGCTCGGCGATATAGTCGGAACGCGGACCGAGATCGGGCAGGTACGGCCGCATTTGTTCCAGGGCATACTTGCGATTGTCGCGGCCCACGAGGTTCGTTTCGGGGCTGGGGAGCATGAAGAATACGCCGCCGGTTTGACGGGCGAGCCGGCATTGCTCATACGGGCCGAAACCGCTGCTGTTGGCATCCCAGCGACGGTGGAAGCCATCGATCTGCAGCAACTCGGGGAGCGGCGTCTCGGGACCGCGCTCGATCTGCAACCAGAACGGCAAGCCGGTCTTGGGATCTTCCCAACGCATCCGAGCATACGGGTAACCGAACACCGACTCGCGACCGAGGAAGTAGATCGGGCAGCGAGCCGCTTTCGCTTCGGCAATGGTCGATTCGAGATACTGCACGTTCGTGGCCGGGTCGCCGCTTTCGTCGGTCACGACCACCACCATCATTTGCCGGTTGCCTTGTGAGACATACTTGCGATGCGATTGAATCGCGAAGCCGATCCCTTGGCACATCATTTCAATGCCCGACTCGTCGATCGGCACTTCGTCCATTGCCGCGCGAATCTCGTCGATGTTTGAAGTCGGTTGCTTCGTATGAATGTTGTTGAACGTGGCACCGTAGCTGGTGACGGCGGTCGTGAGCGCGTCGCCTTTGGCTTGCGCAGCCAGGCCCAACTCTTGGTACACGCGATCGATACGGGCGTTGATCTCGTCGCGGTCGTCTTTCATCGAGCCCGACTGATCGTGAACCCACACGACCAAGACCTTACCCTTGGCCAACTTGCCAAGGATTTCTTGCGTGACGCGGTCCATCGCTTCGGCATACGTCTCGGCGATCGCGGCCGCCTCGCCCAGTTGCCCTTCGGGCAGATCTTGCGAGAGGTGCTTGCCGTTGCTCTTGAAGACGTTCACTTCGCCGACGTCGACTTGCACTTGCGTCGGGGCTTCGGTCGAAACCTGTTGGGCCGCGACTTGCGGTTGCGACAAAGCCGAGACCGCGCCTTGAGCGCCGACCACCGACGATACCGCGGTCGAGACGAGCGCCAATTCCTTCGAGGGCTTGATCTCTTCTTCGAGCACTTGGTTAACGACTTCTTCGGGCGGCTCGTCGACTTCGGCCACAATCTCTTGCGTGACCTGCTGTTGCGGCATGGCGAGCACCATCATGCCCATCATCACCAGCACCAAACAGTGCGTCACCATCGACACGCCGCACGCCGTCAGCGTGTACAACACGTTGCGCGAGAACATCGCTCCGTCATCATCGCCATCGTCTTCTTCTTCGCCCTCGGCTTCTTCAGCCGTGGCGGTGGCGGCAGCTTGTTGTTGCTGAGCAGCTTGCGATGAGGCTGCTTGCTGTTGAGCTTTGCTAGGTTGTTGAGCGGCAGCAGTCGTGGTCTTACCGACGACAGCTTTGGCCGTTTCACCCGATGGGACTTGCGTGCTCACGTGGGGTTCCCCGTCGATGACGGAAAGGGTTACGTATTCAGACGATAGGCCGCGCGCGAGGCGCAGGTCTAAGATTGTTGCCTAGTCTACCGCGGTTCACAATCCCGGGTCAACTTTTTATCCTTACAATTATGTGTGACCGGGCAAGGCCGTGCTCGATAGCGGCATCACTAGCAAGATCGCCTCGCGGACGACCGATTATTTCCCAAAACCGCTCGGGTCGCCCAGCGGGGTCGGCTGTCGGTTGGGTCACGAAAGCTGGGCAGGCTTTGCGGGCCGAGATTGCGGAGGATGGCCAAGGCGTGTGTCACGCCGGGAGCCACACGGGCGGGTGGTTGGCTCGCCGGCGGTGGGTCGCTGTCGAGTCGGTCGTGTGCTCACGACCCCGGTGGTTTGTCGAACTCGACCAACGCAAAGAGCATGTGAATCAGCAGCACGAATAACGTCGACCAGAGCACGGTCGAGGTGATGCCGCGGCTCACGTCGGCGGGCGAGTGTTTGGGCCGGGCGCCGAGTTGGTAGCTGATCGCGGCTAGGCCCGCGCCGCAGAGCAGCAACTTGCCGATGAGCCAACCAGTGCCGAGATACCACCATTGGCCCGGCACGCGCAGATGGGCTTCGAAATGGGCCTGCCAAAAGAACGGTCCCAGGTCGGCATGCGTCGCGGCGAAGACCACCAAGCTGACCACCCGCGCAGCGACAAACGCGATGAAGTTCAAGCCGACAATGCCGACCAGAAACGCCCAGAGGATGTTCGTGCCGATGTAACTCTCGGGCCGAGCGCCGAGCGAGCGCAGAGCATCGAACTGATGGCCGTAGACTTTCGCGCCGACATCCGACGCCACCGCCGCGCCACAGCGAGCCGCCACCATCGACGAGATCAGCACCGGCACCAAGATGCGATAGAGCGTGAAGCCGACCGCATCGAGCAAGTTCTCTTCGAGCAGTGGTTCGATGTACGAACGATAGGGCAAGAAGCGAAACGTGTAGTCGGTCGTCACGAATCCGGCGATCGCACCGGCCACCGCCACATACACCCAGGCCGACGGACCGGCGACCAGCCGCAGATAATGCAGCAAGAACCGCACACCCCACGGCGGGCTCGTCCACCGCGGGATCAAGCGCCACGGCAACAGGGCCGTTTGCTCGACGACCTGCGATGTGGTGGCGAGCAACCGACGCACGGCGGTCAGTGGTTGAAGTGAGTCGGCCGCAGTCGGCGCTTCGCCCGAGTGGGTGTCATACGCCAAGCGTGGCAGCGGCTGCTGAGCGGCGAGACACTCGGCTCGGTCGATCTCGCGCAGCGACCGCGTGGTGGGATCGAGCAGGAACACATGATCGGCGATCGGCGCGAGCACGGCGACATCGTGCGTGACGATGATCGTGGTCTTGCCAAACTGAGCGTGAGTGGACGCGATCAACTCGGCAACCTGCCGCGCCATGCCGCCGTCGAGACCCGAGGTCGGTTCGTCGAACAAGATCACCGCGGGGTCATAGGCCAACGTGCGCGCAATGGCCAACCGCTGGCGCTGACCGCCGCTGAGTGACGCGGTGCGCACGTCGAGCGGCACGCCCAGATCGGCAAGCAGCTTTCGCGGTGCGAGTGGCGGTGCGGCGTGATCTCGCGCCGGTCGATGAGAGGCCGCGAACCGCAAGTTATCGAGCGGCGACAATTCGTCGAGCAGCGCGAAGTTCTGAAACACGACGCCCACGAGACCCACGCCCGGCCCGACGTCGAGCACCTCGCGCTCGCCGATCCGCACTTGGCCACTCGCGACGATCTCACCTTCGTTGGTCTTCACGAGTCCGACGAGCGTGCGGAGCAGCAGCGTCTTGCCCACGCCGCTCGCGCCGATCACGAGCGAGATTTTGCCCGCGGGAAACTCGGCGCTCACGTGATCGAGCAACGTCAACGGACCGGCACGGAGCGAGAAGTCGCGCAGCGTCACCCCTTGAGGTGCGAGCGCGGGCGCGGCGGTGGACGCGGTCATGGCGTCGCTCCGGGGGCGACCGGCGATTGTGCGGGAGTTGCCGCGGGCGTCAGCACTCGCACCACCGGCGGCAGCGCTTCGGTGGCGATCGCGTCCTCGGGCCCCTGCTCGAGCAGCAAGAAGCGGCGATCTTTGCCGAGGATTTGCAACCGCAGGATTTGAGCGAACTCGGGCGTGATCCCGCCGTGAGGCGTGCCAAACACCATGTCGCCCCAGTTGCGAATCGTGGGCTCGAGCCGATCGGCGATTCGGTTCACCGCGTCACGCAATTGCGGATCGTGGTACTGCCGTTGCACCTCGGCCCGAACGCGCGGGTTGTCCAGCACCGCCTCGCGAAAGATCGCTTGCACGAGCTGCCGCAGCTCGGGATCTGCCGCCAGAGTGTCGAGGCTCTGGCGAATGGCCTGCTGCACCTGCGGATTGCGCGAGACATCTCGCAACACGTTGTTGATCACGCGCAGGAACTCGGGCGTGTGACGGGTGAGGATCGGCTGAGCTTCGTCGTCAATAAAGCGTTGCCATTCACGCTCGGTCAGATTGCGATCCGGCAGCGGCGCGGCGTCGTACAGCACGCGCCAACCAAACCGCCACAGCGACACGCGTTGCCACAACTCGCGCCCCACGGCCAACACCTCGGGCTCGGCTTGCGCGCGCACCACGGGCCAGATCTGATCTTTCACCAGCGGCACGAGCCGATCTTGCACGACGGTCCGATTGTACTTGGCCGAGAGCGCGTCGATCTCGGTTCGATGACGTTCGAGCACCGGCGGCAACTCGGCTTCGATCACGCGCACGATCTCGCCCACTTTGCGTTCGAGCGTGGGAACGATCACCGCCATGATCTCGGCCCGATGCTCGGTGAGTGCCTGATCCAACTCGCTTCGCATTTGCTCCAGTCGCGCGGGAGTCAGCAATCGCTCGGCGACCCAAGCGAGCGTCTGCGGCGTCGTGCGGTAGGTGATGCGTGTCTCGGGCGTGGTCGGCGGAGCCGTGGGATAGAGGAACACTTCGGCCGAGTTGACCCAGCCGATGCGGTCGCGGGTGATTTGCTTGTCGACATAGAGCGTGCGCACTTCGCCCACCTGACGCAGCGCACCTTGCTCGACGACCAGCACCGGGTCATTTACCGCCAGCAGCGTAGGCT
>JAEUIL010000913.1 GCA_016794255.1 Planctomycetaceae bacterium
GATCGGCGATAAAACCGCGCAGTTTGTCGACCGTGCGATCCATCGGCGACTGCGTAATCATCTCTTGGACCAAGAGCACGTCGCCGCGCGAGGATCGGCCGTGATCGCCATGTCCCTCGTCGGTTCCTTCGCTGCCGATGCCAAGTTGCACGACCTTGTTGCGGCCGGTCTCTTTCGCCAGCAGCAACGCACGATCGGCCCGACGCAGCATGGTCTCGGCCGTGTCGCCCGGCTGAATTTCGGTCACTCCGAAGCTGGCCGTCACGCACTGGCTGTTGACCGCCGGTTGACGCAGTTCGGCAAAGGTGGCACGCAGTTCCTCGGCCCGTGACGCGATCGAGGCGTTGTCGCAGTCGGCACACAGCACAACAAACTCTTCACCGCCGTAGCGAGCCACAAGATCGCCCGGACGGGCCGCGTTTTGCAGCACTTTCGCAAAGCTTTGAATAATCGCGTCGCCGGCCTGATGCCCGTAGGTATCGTTGATGCGCTTGAATCGATCGATATCGCAAATCAACAAGCTGCACGGCAGTTTGCTCTGCTTGTGAGCATCGACGAATTGACCGAGCACGCGGTCGAACTCGGCGCGATTGGCTACCTGCGTGAGCGGATCGCGGGTGGCGATCTCGTGCAGGTTTTGACACCGCTGCTCGAGCGAGATCTCGGACGACGCATCGTGGAACAGCAGCGTGATGCCAAACACCGTACCATCCGTGCCGGTCACGGGCATCGCATGGCCATCGACGGCCACTTCATGTCCGCTGCGGCCCTTGATGATCAGACGTCGCATCCACTGCACGCCTGATTGAATCGCATGCGCCACGGGGCACTCATCGTCTTTGATCAGCTTGCCGTGATCGTCGCGCATGCGGATCACGCTGGGCAAGAACGAGCGTTGCAACATGCCTTTGGAAGGAATGCCGGTCATCCGTTCGGCGCCACGATTCCACAGCGTCACGCGGCCCGTGTTGTCGATGAACACCACGGCATCGTGCATGTTGTCGAGCAACTTTTGCTGGAACAACGCGTCGGTCGAACCCGACTTGTCACCGTAATAATGCGACTCGGTCCGCTTCCAGGTCGCTTGCACGGCTTCGACGTTGAGCTCTTGCAACCAGCGGCGAGCGACTTCGTTGCGGAGCTCAAAGTGTCCAGCCTCGAACAGCTTGATGAACAGCACCACCAGTGACGGGTCGAACTGCGATCCGGCACCGCGGAGTAACTCGTTGAACGTTCGCTCCAGCGGCATCGCGGCGCGGTACACTTGGTCGCTTTGCATGGCGTCGAACGCGTCGACAATCGCCAGCATGCGCGAGCCCATCGGGAGCGCTTCCCCCTTGCGATCATGGTAGCCACGCGAGCCGTCGAACCACGAATGGGCATAGCGAACGATGTCGAGCACCCCGTGGTGGGCACAGCATGATCGCAGGATCGCCAGGCCGTGCGTCCAGTGAGTATCGATGATCGACGATTCTTGAGCCGATAGTGCTCCGGGTTTGAGCAGCACCGCGTCGGGCACGCCGATCTTGCCGATGTCGTGCAGCAAGGCGGCTAATTCGATTTCGTCCCGTAGATCCTCGCTAATGCCAATCTGCTCGGCCCACGCCGAACAGCCCAAGGCGACGCGCAAACAGTGCTGGGCCGTGGGTTGATGCTTGGCTTCGAGCGCGGCATAGAGCGAACTCGCGATGCCGAGCCGGACTTGAATCAGTTGGTTTTCTTGAGCCCGCGTAAGCTTCGACTCGACCGGCGCCAGTTCGGGCTGGCTCGCTTCAAGCTCTTTGAGCAGCGACTGAATCTGCGCCAATTGACGCTCGGTCGCCGTGCTGCGGTCAAGTGGCGCGGCGGTCGCGGGGTCTCGGCGTTGTTCGTCGCTATGAAGCTGGTCCATCGCGGTGGAATGCTTGGGCGTACTTGTCGAAGTTGCAAACTCGTGGGGGTCGCGTCCTCTACCAACAGGGCGGCGACACCCCAATGGGGTCTTTGCAAACCTACGTCGATTCACGCTCAGAGCAAATTCGCGAACCTGATGGTTTGTGGGGGAAATCGTGGGTCGGCTGGCGAGCGTACCGGATGAAACGATTAGCACGATTGCTCCGCTGACGAGTCAGAAATGAATGTCACGAAGTATCGATTTCGCGGGCGACCTTCACGCGGGAAGCCGGCGCTGCTCCGCGGACTGTCTGCCGCTGGTGAACGGCGAAGGATGCCGAAATTGCCGTTTACGGCTGAGTATCGTGTAGATTGCAGGCCTCGCCCGCCGTTTAATTTACTATCCCCCCGCACTCGGGTAAGCTAACGGATAGGAACCCTCGGGCGGCCGCAAGCCGTCGCGGTCTCGTCGTTCAATCTCCTCTTCAGCGAGCCCCGAACCATGTCCCAGGCTGTCGTCGATCCGGCTGAACTGCGTCGTTTTGCCCACAATTTGAAGTCGTTCGCTAGCGAATTGCAGAGCGGTTCGTCAGTGTTGCGCAGTCAATTGATGAGCTTGGGGCAATCGTGGCGCGATCAAGAACACGAGAAGTTTTCCCAAGAATTTGAACAAACCATGGTCGCCATTAACCGGTTTATCGAGGCCTCGGGGATCCACATTCCGTTCCTGCTGCGCAAAGCCGAGCGCATCGAAGAGTATCTCCACCAACGCTAATCGCGACCGGTCATGGATCCTGCTGCCAAAGTTCATTCGCTCGATGCGTTGCGCGACTTGCGGACCGCCCTGGTCAAGTTTCGCGAAGAGGTGACCAACGCGCTGACGGCGGTCGATGTCGAGGCGCGCCACGCGCATGAGTGGCTGAGTCACGATCAGCTCAAGTACTGGCAAAGCGAGCTGCGGCGCCGCGAGGATCAAGTCGCCGAATGCAAGACGGCGCTGCATCGCTGCCAGCTCATGAAGCTCCCCAGCGGCGAAACTCCCTCGTGCAGCGACGAGAAAAAGCAGCTCGCGCGCGCGAAAGCCCGGTTGGAAGAGGCCGACGAGAAGATCAAACTGGTCAAGAAATGGACGCTGATCGTCGAGCAAGAAATGATCGAGTACCGCGGGCCAGCTCAACAGTTGGACATGCTCGTCAATTCTAAGCTGATCCGGGGAATCGAGGACCTCGACGGTCGCATCCGCAGCCTCGAAGCGTATTTGGGCACGATGTCCGAGGGTTATGATTTGGGCCTGGCACCGGTCTCGCCGGAGACGCCGCCTGCCGAACCGCCCCAGCCCGTCGACAAGCCAGCGTCGTCATGAAGTCGAACGATTCGTGTAAGGAAGCCGAGTGATGCGAGAAGGCGATTTAAGTCTGTACACCAGTTCGCTGCAACACGCGCTCAAAACGCTGCGGATTCGTTGGGAGCAAACGCAAGAGACGTGGCAGGACCATGTCGCCCGCAAGTTTGGCGATGAATACATCGAGCCGATTCCGCCGCAGGTTGATTCCGCACTCAAGGCGATCAATCGGCTCACGACGGTCTTTGCGCACGCCCGGGAGGAGTGCTCGTGAGTTTACCCGGGGATTCCGATCTACCGACGCTGGCCGACTTGGAAGCCAAGCTGCGTCGCCGGCTTGCCGAGTCGGCCGAGGCCCGCAAGCTGGCGCACGACACCGCAGTCATCCGGCTCGACAACACGTTGCAGACTGCCAAGCGTGAGTTTGAAGCCGCCTTGAAGCGGCTAGCGGAACAACGCACGCAAGCCCTGCACGCCGCCGAGTCGGAACGAGATGAACGGACTCGACGGCTCGCTGAGCGCGAACAGACCGAGTTGGTGGCTGTCGAAGAAGAGTTCAGCCTGGTCGTCGCTCAATCGACCGCCCGCTATCAGCACGAGAAATCGCTCGCCAAACGTGAGCTCAAAGAGCGTTCGTGGGAAACGCAGACGGTCTTTGACGCGACGAAGTTCCGCCCCAAACAGGAGTTGAATGAAGCCGAAAAACACGTCAACGCCCGAGCCGAGCGACTGGAACAGATCGCCAATGAGGCCAAAGAGCATCTGGAAGAATGCCAGATGTTCCGCGCGCCCAAGGTCGACCAGGATGTTCTGTGGAAAGAGGGTGACGACCCACTGCAAAAATTCGTCGCGACGCTGGATCGCGCCGAGGCATTGCTCGGTGATCTGAAACAACTGCGGATTCCGCTGCTGTTTCGCAGTGGCTTTCCGTTCTGGATGTTGGTGATCCTCTGGGCGGGGGCCGCAGTGATCATGGGCAGGCCCGACTTCGACGACTTGAATTTTATCTGGCGAAGCTTCGTCGCTGCCACGGTGGTTGATATTGTTCTGAGTGTCGTCCTGTTTTGGATCGGACGTCGGCATGTGGTAGGCGTCTATCATCCGCTTTGCCAACTGCTGATGGATGGCGAGCACGCCCGGGTCCGCTGGCACGAACAAGCAATCGAGAAGTGTCGTCGCGAGACCGAGGCGATTTTACAGAAGTATCGGAGCGACTTGCACCAGGCGCAAATGCGCTACGAAGAACGCAAGGACGCCGCGACCACGCAGCGGAACGACGAGTCCACTGCCGCTCAAGAAAAATACGCTCCGCAGATCGCGGCCTTTCGCAAGTTTCAGGCCGAGGAGTCACGCGATTTGGTCGCAACTCACGAGCGCAAACAACGCGAGATCGCCCGGGAGTTTGAAACTCAGGATCGTCAGCTGCGTGCTCAATACGAACAAACGCAACACGACGCGAAACAAGCTTACGAGCAGGCCCTCGTCGCAGCGAAGCAAGCGTGGCAAGATTCGCTGACTGGACTCGATGTCGAGGCACGCGAGATCAACGACGAATCGGACGTCGTGTTTCCGCCCTGGACCGACGAGGCGTGGCGACGTTGGAATCCGCCGCGTGCAATTGCCCCAGTGATTCGCTTTGGCAAATACGAGTTTCCGCTCGCCGCAGACAACGAACCTACCAACGAGTTCGCCACGCCCGAGAATACGCCCAGCGTGTCGCTGCCGGCCTTGCTCGAGTTTCCCGACAAGTGTTCGCTGCTGATGCGTGCGGCCGGCACCGGTCGATTGCGGGCCGTCGATACGCTGCAGAGCGTAATGCTGCGGTTTCTCACCGCGGTGCCGCCGGGCAAGGTGCGATTCACGATCATCGATCCGGTCGGGCTGGGCCAAAACTTCGCCGGGTTCATGCATCTGGCCGATTACGACGAGTTGCTCGTGAATCACAAGATTTGGACCGAACCGGGCCAGATCGAACAGCGACTGGCCGATCTATCGGCGCATATGTCGAACGTCATTCAGAAGTATCTTCGCAATGAGTTCGAGACCATCGACGACTACAACAAATATGCCGGCGAGGTCGCCGAGCCGTACCGGGTGTTGGTTGTCGCGAACTTTCCCTTCAATTTCAGCGAGACGGCCGCGCGGCACTTGGTGAGCATTGCCACGACCGGTGCCCGTTGTGGCGTCTATACGTTGATTAGCGTCGACACCAAGCTCGCCGCTCCGCACGGCTTTCGGCCTGCCGATCTCGATCAAAGCTGCGTCAAGCTCGTGTGGCGCGACGGTGAATTTGTCTGGCGCGACGATGATTACGAGAAGCTCAAGCTGACCGTGGATGGGCCGCCGGATCCCGAGTTGTTCAAGAAAATCGTGCAAACCGTGGGTGTCGCGGCGAAGGATAGCAATCGCGTCGAAGTGCCGTTCGATTTCATCGCGCCCAAGCCCGACGAGTGGTGGCAGGCGTCGACGGCCCACGGCATCGACGTGCCACTCGGCCGCGCTGGCGCTACCAAGCGACAGCACATGACCCTCGGTCGCGGCACGAGTCAACACGTTTTGGTCGCTGGTAAGACAGGTTCGGGCAAGTCGACGCTCATGCACGCGCTGATTACCAACACGGCGCTGATGTACAGCCCCGACGAAGTCGAGATGTACCTGATCGACTTCAAAAAGGGTGTCGAGTTCAAGACGTATGCACAATACGCGCTGCCGCACGCGCGGGTCGTGGCAATCGAAAGCGAACGCGAGTTCGGCCTGAGCGTGCTGCAACGGCTCGACTTGGAACTGAAACAGCGCGGCGAGTTGTTTCGCGAGTTGAACGTGCAAGATTTGCCCAGTTATCGCGAGTCGACCGGCAAGCATCTGCCGCGCATCTTGCTCGTGGTCGACGAGTTTCAAGAGTTCTTTGTCGAAGACGACAAAATCGCGCAAGACGTGTCGCTGCTGCTGGATCGGCTCGTGCGGCAAGGTCGTGCGTTTGGCATTCATGTGCATCTCGGCAGTCAAACGCTCGGCGGGGCGTTCAGTTTGCCACGGGCGACGCTCGGTCAAATGGCGGTCCGCGTGGCGTTGCAGTGCAGCGAGGCGGACGCGAATTTGATACTGAGCGAGGAGAACCCCGCGGCCCGACTGCTCACGCGCCCCGGCGAAGCGATCTACAACGACGCCAATGGCCGCAGCGAGGGCAACCATCTGTTTCAAGTTGTGTGGCTATCCGAAGAACGTCGCGAAGACTACCTGCGCAAGCTGCATGACCTCGCCGTGGCCCGGCAACTTAACGGTCGTTCGCAGATCGTGTTTGAGGGCAACGTACCGGCCGACGCACGTCGTAACGATCTGTTGCGCGAGGCGATCGAGCGCGAGCAGTGGCCGCAGCGCGTGCTTGCCGCGACGACTTGGCTCGGCGAGGCGATCGCGATCAAAGATCCGACGGCGATCGTGTTTCGTGCCCAGAGCGGCAACAACGTGGCCCTGATCGGCCAGCAGTCCGAGTCGGCACTGGCGATGATGCTGACGATGCTGGTCAGCTTGGCCGCCCAGCATTCGCCAGCGAAAGACGAGCCGCCCGAGAACCGCCCGCGGTTCATTGTCGCCGATGGTCAACCGCCCGACGCCGTGCATGCGGGCCGCTTTCATCGGCTGGCGGATCACTTGTCGCACAAAATCGAGCTCGTCGGGCCGCGTGATATCGCGGCGATCATCGACAGCGTGGCAGTCGAGGTCGAACGTCGGCAAAGTCTGCGCGAGGCCGAGTTGCCGCCGATTTATTTGTTCGTGTATGACTTGCAGCGTTTCCGCGATCTACGCAAGGCCGACGACGATTTCAGCTTCAGTCGCGAGGCGAAAGTCAGTCCCGCCAAGCAGTTTGTTTCGATTCTCAAGGATGGCCCGGCGTCGAACGTACACGTGATCGTGTGGTCCGATTCACTCAACAACATGCAACGGGCCTTCGACCGCCCCACGATGCGCGAGTTCGAGAGCCGCGTGTTGTTCCAGATGAGCGTGACCGACTCGAGCTCGCTCATTGACAGTCCCGCCGCCAGCAAGCTCGGGCCGTATCGCGCTTTGCTACACAGTGAAGAAGAAGGCCGGCTCGAAAAGTTCCGGCCCTACAGCCTTCCCGACGATCAGTGGTTACGCGAAGTCGGCGAGCGACTCGATCGCAGGAGCGTCGAGTTCGGCGTGCGGAGCGTGGAGTCGTAGACCTCACCCACTTCGCAAAGCGGGCTGGCGCTCGCGACTAGATCAACTCGCGGATCGTCTCGCGCCGTTCGAGCACGTAACGCGGTCGACCGGTGAGATCGTTGTGAGTGAACGCGGGATCGATGCCGAGATGACGGTAGATCGTCGCCAGCACATTCTCGGGCCGATACGGGTTGTCTTGCGGCACTTCGCCCTTAGCGTTGCTCGAGCCGATGACCTGACCGACGCGGAGGCCACCGCCCGAGAGCATCACGCTCATCACGGCCCCCCAGTGATCGCGGCCCGCACTGCGATTCACACGCGGCGTGCGACCGAACTCGCCCATCGCCACGACCATCACATCCTGATCCAGACCGCGCTCGTAAATGTCGCTGATGAGCGCCGCCAAACCACGATCAAAAGCGGGCCCCTTGTCGCGCATCCGCTTCTCGATGCCGGTGTGGTCGTCCCAGCTGTCGTTCATACGCACGGTGACAAACGTCACGCCCGACTCGACCAAGCGACGGGCCAACAGCAGCGATTGACCGGTGAGCGTGCGACCGTATTGATCGCGTGTCGCTTCGGTCTCTTGCGCCAGGTTGAACGCTTCCCGGGCTCGATCACTGGTGAGCATCTCGAACGCCTGCCGCGTGAATTGATCGAGCGCGGCCGAGACCCCGTCGTTGTCGAGCATGCGGCGTTGAGCGTCGAGCGAGTCGAGCAAACCGCGGCGCGTGTCGAGCCGACCGAGCGTTAGATCGCCCTCGAGCGAGAGATTGTTGACCTTGAAGTTCGCTTGCGTCGGATCGCTGTCGACCACGAACGGATTGTACGCCTTGCCGAGCCAAGTGGCGGTACCGAAACGCATGGCCCGCGGCATCGACACGAAGCTCGGCATGCCCGCGGCATTCGCGCCACGCATCCGGGCTGTGATCGAGCCGATCGAGGGCATTTCGTTATCACGGTTCTGGTTATTGCGCAGGTAATAGCCCGTCTGCGTCAAGTGCGAGCTGGTGCCATGACTGGCCGAGTCGTGATGAATCGAACGGATGATCGCGAGCTTGTCGGCGATCTTGGCCTGCTCGGGCAGCACCTCGCAAAAATTCACACCGGGGAGCGCGGTCTGCAACGCCTTCATCGGGCCGCGATATTCTTCCGGAGCATCGGGCTTCGGATCGTAGGTCTCGAAGTGCGTCGGGCCACCGGCCATCTCGAAGAAAATCACGCTTGTCTTGCGCGACGAACCACGGCTGGTCGAGTTGGTCGCCGCTTGTGAACGGTTCGCCAACAAGTCCGCCAGCGTCAAGCCACCCAAGCCCAGCGTGCCGA
>JAEUIL010000596.1 GCA_016794255.1 Planctomycetaceae bacterium
GCCGTACATGCTCGTGATCGGTCAGAAAGAAGTCGACGAAGATTCGGTCAGCGTCCGCGATCGGATTGAGGGTGACATTGGCATGATCAAAGTCGACGCGGCGATCGCCAAGCTGCGGGACGAAGTGTTCGCCAAGACGATCCGACAGACGTTCAAGTCGACGCTCAATCTGGCCGGCAGCGGCTCGACCGAGGACGACGACTATTAAGAATCGCGGCTCCGGGGCCAGGTTTGGGGTCGCCCGCGAGGCGTGGCTCCCGGCCGGCACGGCCTCCGCTGCGGGGCGACGGTCGGGCAAGTCGGTCGTTTTGCCGAGCCAAATTCGACCCCGTGGCAACCAAATTGTGACCTAAAATTTTGCATCGATCGGCGTTGTTGCGTTGACTCAGATCGCACCGTGCCACCATACTAATAGGACTACCCGCTAGTTGGGTCGGCGTGGGCCTGTGAGGTCGACGCCCGACATTCCCTATTTCATGCCTGGAACGAGGACCATTGCAATCGACCGCTCGCATCGCATTAACGAACAGATCCGCATCACTCCGATTCGGGTCATCGGCGCTGAAGGCGCCCAGCTCGGCATCATGCCCACCGAACAAGCTCTCCAGATGGCCCGCGAGGCGGATCTCGACTTGGTCGAAGTCGCACCCACGGAACGACCGCCGGTGTGCCGCATCATGGACTTTGGCAAGTTCAAGTATCAGCTCAAGAAGAAGCAGAGCAAGAACCATCATCCGCAGCAGAAGACCAAAGAGATTCGCGTGCGGCCGAAGACCGGCGATCACGATATCGAGACCAAGGTCAACCACGCCCGCGAGTTCTTGCAACACAAAGACAAGGTGCAAGTCACGGTCGTGTTCCGCGGTCGCGAACTGGCGCACATCGAAGAAGGCCAAAAGGTCGTCAAGCACGTGATCGAGTCACTGGCCGACATTGGCAAAATCGAATCGGCGCCCAGCCAACAGGGCAAACGCATCTCGTGCGTGATCGCGCCGAAGTAGCGTCGCCGCTGTGCGTCGTTGAGCCGCGCCAATGACACTTCAAGAAGCGTTTGAACAAGCGGTTCGCCTACATCAAGCGGGGCAGTTCGCTCAGGCCGAGGGCGTCTACCGGCAGGTCGTCCAGCACGTGCCGCAATACGCCGACGGCTGGCATCTGCTCGGCGTGCTGTGTTATCAAACGAATCGCCACGCCGAGGCGATTGGCCATCTGAACCGGGCCGTGCAGTTGCAAGAGTCGACGGGCCTGTTCCATAGCAGCTTGGCCGAGGCGTATCGTGCTGCCGGGCAACCGATCGACGCCGAACGCCATTTCCGCCGAGCTTTGGAACTCGATCCGAACCTGCCCGAAGCGTGGAGCAATCTCGGCCTGTTGCTCAACAATCTCGGTCGAGCGGCCGAGTCGTTGCCCTGTTTCGATCAAGCGGTCGCGCTGCGCCCCAACTTTGGCGACGCGCTGTTGAACCACGCTCTGGCGTTGCAAAGCCTGGGACGATTGGCCGAGGCGGTGACGGCGTGTATCGCGGCACTCGCAGCGCAGCCGGCCGATCCCAAGCCGTCGCAACTGCTCGATCAATTGGCCGATCAAGCTCTCACCCAGCACGCCTATGGCGTCGCCTGTAGTGCGCTCGAACCGCTGGTCCGGTTGCGACCGCAAGACCCGGTGACCCTGCGTCGTTACGCGGTTACGCTCCAGCGCTCGGGCAACCATCGCGCTGCGTGCGAAGTCCTCGAGCGACTGTTGCCGCTCCAGCCGACAGACGCCGAGCTCTGCGTGTTCTACGCCGAATCGCTTTCCAGCCTGGGGCGTCGACCCGCGGCGATCGCCGCCTTGGAACGGGCCACGCAACTGCGGCCCACGTTTGTCGAAGCGTGGAACAATCTTGGCTCGCTATACAAGTCGGGCGGCGAACATGGTGCGGCGCTGCGGTGCTTTGAACAAGGTTTGCAGCACGCGCCACATGTCGCGGCGTTGCATGTGAATCTCGGTTCGCTGTATCTCTCGGGCGGTCGACAAGACGAGGCGATCGCCGCGTACCGCCGGGCCATGGAGCTTGAACCCACCTGGCCTACCGCGCACTCCGGTCTGTTGCAGGCCGAGCAATATCGATCGGGCAACACCGCCGCCACGCTCGACGAGTTGCACCGCGAGTGGGACCGTCGGCACGGTTACCCGCTACGGCATACATGGCGACCGTGGACCAACGAGCGCGACCCGCAACGCAAACTGCGGTTGGGGTTCATCTCGCGCGATTGGGGTCGGCATCCGATCGGCTTTCTACTGCGCGACGTGTTGCGGCTCATGCCTCGCGATCAATTCGCGATCTGTGTTTACTCCGACCGCCCGAATCCAGACGAAGTCACGAAAGAGATTTGGCAACTCTCGACCGTGTTTCGCGAGACGGCGGCGTTCGACGATGCTCAGGTGGCCCAGCAGGTGCGCGAGGATCAGATCGACGTGCTGTTCGATCTGTCGGGCCACGTCGCCGGCAATCGGCTGCTGACATTCGCCCGTAAACCGGCCCCGGTGCAGGTCAGTTGGCTCGGCTACGTCGGCACCACGGGCTTATCGGCGATCGACTATTTGTTCACCGACGACGTGATGGTCCCCACGGGTACCGAGTCGCATTACGTTGAGCAGATCGTCCGGTTTCAAGGGGCCCCGGCTTGTTTCACGCTCCCCGATCAACTGCCGGACCCAGGGCCGTTGCCGGCGCTCGAACGCGGAACGCTCACGTTCGCCGGGTTCAACAACCCGTGTAAAGTAACGGTCGAAACGCTCGACGTCTGGAGCGAAATCTTGCGGCGGCTGCCCGGCTCGCGGCTGGTGCTCAAGTATTTCGGTTTCGACGATCGGCTTAACCGCGAGCGTCTGCACGGGCTGTTCGCTGCCCGGGGCGTAGAGCCGACGCGCGTCGAGTTGCACGGCTACACGCCGCTCGCCGACATGCTGAACCTGTATCGCGCGATGGACATGACGCTCGATCCGTTCCCGTACACGGGCGGCACCACGACGTTTCTGTCGCTGGCGATGGGCGTGCCCGTCATGACGCTTGCCGGAGCTACGGTAGGCGCACGTCAATCGGCCTCGATTCTTCACGCGGCCCAATTGGACGACTGGACCACGCAGTCGCCCGAGGAATACATCGCGCGGGTGCTCGACTGGTCGACGCGGCTCGACGATCTCGCCACGCTGCGATCGCAGGTTCGTCAAAAGCTGCTGAGCTCACCCTTCGCCAATCCCGCGGCGCTCGCGGGGCAATTGACTCGCGTGGTGCGCGAGATCTGGGGGAAGTATTGTCGCGAGGTATGAGTGTTTGGTGTTTGGTGTTTGGTGTTTGGTGCTTGGTGCTTGGTGCTTGGTGCTTGGTGCTTGGTGCTTGGTGCTTGGTGCTTGGTGCTTGGTGCTTGGTGCTTGGTGCTTGGTGCTTGGTGCTTGGTGCTTGGTGCTTG
>JAEUIL010000013.1 GCA_016794255.1 Planctomycetaceae bacterium
GCAGCAGAATCCAGCAACGCATGAACAGCTAGCAGTCGAGTATGGGAAGATTTTCGGCCTGTAGCATCTGTATCGAACAGCGAAACCGGATGGCCCCATGAAATCCGGGTGGGAAGCGAAACTCGTGTGAACCGTGACTCCTGCCGCGGCGGAGTAGGGAGTTTGGCAAAACAGACGAACGCGTTTAGCGAGTGAATGCAGCGCGAATCGTGAGCGGTTATAGTGTCGTTCACGCGAGACTGCTGGCAATGCTGTCGGCATCATCCGGCGAAGTCGGGCAACGTTTTATCCCTGAGAGGTTGACTCCATGTGGTTGAGAAGTTGGTTTCGGGCCTGTGCTTGGCTGGTGATTCTCTGCTTCACGGCACTCGCGTGGCTGGCGGCGAGCACTACTCAAGCCGCGTTCTCTCAGCCGGACAAAGCACAGCATCCGCAACTGTTCCTTTGGAGTGACACCTGCAACGTTTGGGTCCTGCGCGATGGCGAAGCGGCGTTGCTCATCGATCTCGGTGACGGCAGTGTGCTCGATCATTTGAGCGAGATCGGCGTCAAACGGGTCGAATGGGTGTTGTTCACGCATCATCATCGCGAGCAATGCCAAGGCTCGCACCGACTCGATCGCACGCAAACCAAGGTGGCCGCCCCGCTCGGCGAACGTGCGTTGTTTGAAACTCCCACGGCCTATCGCAAGATGCAGGTGCGATTGCAGGATGCCTACACGATTCACGGCGCGAGTTATGTGCGGCCGCCGGTCGTGCCGATCGCGATCGATCGTGCGTTCGAGAAAATGGACACCTTTGCATGGCGTGGAAACGAGTTCTGGTGCGTCGACACGCGCGGCAACAGTCCTGGCTCGATGTCGTACTTGTTGCGATCTCCTGGCAACCGTTGGTCGGCGTTCTCGGGTGATCTGATGTTGGCCGACGCGAAACTGCACACGTGGTACGACTCGGAATGGGACTACGGCTTTGCGGCAGGGATTTGGGCGCTCGCCAACTCAGCCGGCCAGATCGCCGGTTACGATCCGCAATGGCTCTTTCCGTCGCATGGCCCGGCGGTGCTCGAACCGGCTCAGCAACTCGCCGAGTTTCAAGAGAAGCTGCGTCGTTTTGAGCGGCTGTTGGTGCGTGGTTACCCGGTCCTCACGTTCTCGGGCTCGCATCAAGATCGCCTTTCCCGCCCGACGAAGGTACCGCACGTGTGGCAAGTCTCGCCGCACATCTACAAGTTCCGCGGCCCCGACTATTACCCGAATTTTTATCTGATCCTTGCCGACAGCGGCCGGGCTCTGGCGATCGACTGCGGCTTGATCAAGCCCGAGGTGCTGGACCGCGCGATCGTCGGCATGCGCGAACACTTGGGGCTCAAGTCGATCGACGCGATCATCCCCACGCACATGCACGGTGACCACTTTTTACAGGCCCCGCACCTGCGCCAGCAATGGGGAGCGCAGATCTGGGCGCTCGAGCGCATGGCCGATGTCTGCGCTCATCCCGAGTGGTTCGACTATGCCGCGCCCGTGCAGGCGTACGGGAAAGGGATTGACGGCGTGACGCTCGATCGTCGGCTAAAGGATGGCGAGAAACTGAATTGGGAGGGGTTCGAGTTCACCGTCGACTGGATGCCCGGTCAAACCGAGTTTGCGTTGTGTGTGCAGGGGGTGGTGGACGGCAAACGCGTGGCCTTCACCGGCGACAATCTCTTCGGCGATCCGAGCGACCCATCGCAAACCGGTCACGAAGCCGTCGTGGCTCACAACAGTGCCGTGCTCGAAGAGGGGTACATTCAAGGTTCGGAGTATCTCGCACGGCTGAAGCCCGATCTCATCCTGGGCGGACATTCGTACGTGATGCCCGAGCCCGCGGCGTTTGTCGAGCGCTATCGACAGTGGTCGTATGCGATGCGTGACGCCTTTCGCGACCTGATTCGCGAAGAGGACTATCGTTACGGCTACGATCCGTTTTGGGTGCGAGCGCAACCATACCGCTCGACGGTTTCCCCGGGTGGCGAGGTCGAATTGACCATTCATCTGCGAAACTTCATGGCCCGCGAACAGACGCAAGAGATTCGTGTGCTCACGCCGCCGGGACTAACGGTCGAGCCGCGCACGTTCTCCACGAAGTTGCCAGCTGAGGCGCGCGTCATTCGCAAGATAAAAGTCCGCGCCGACCACGCGATCAAGCCCGGAGTGCAAATCATCGCGTTCGATATCACGCGCGATGGTCGACGGGACGGGGCGTTGTTTGATGCTATCGTCGAAGTGCTGCCGAAGAGCCCGTGAGCAGCGCGCGGCGATGCTCAGGTCATACTCGACACGTTCGCAGTCGGTAGCCAGCGGCGAATGACAGGCAACCGTTGCGAAACCCGTTCGACTTGCTCACGAATTTGCTTGCGCTCAGCGGTGGTGAAGCAACCACGCCACCGGCCGAAGCCCGTGACCACGATGGCCAATGCGATGAACGCAATCCACGGCCCCACGGGCAATAGCGCCGGCAAGATCAAGATCGGCAATAGTCGCCAATCGAACTGCATTCCATAACGCCGGACGAGCACAATGAGCACGGCCAACGCGCCGACCTTGGCGATGGTGGTTGCCCAGACCGCGCCGAGCAATCCGAATTGCGGAAGGAGCGCGAAGTTCGAGGTGGCACTGATCACCAACCCGACGCCAAGCGTGAAGCTAACCCAGCGAGATTTCTCGGCGCACCACAAATAGTTGTAGGTGATCAATGACACCGCGGTCCAAACCGCACAGGCCAAGGCCCAACTCAGGATCGCCTCGCCGCCGGCAAACTTGTGCTTGAACACGAGATGAAACAGCAGCGGCGAGAACCAGAGAATGCCGATCGCGGCGAGCGTGAAGCCAACGCCGGTCAGTTTGAGCACAAAGTTCAGACGTTGGGACACTTGCTCGCGCCTCCCCGCCTCCCAGTCGCTGCTCAGATGCGGCGTGAGCATGTTGGCCAACAGATCGCCCACGCCGATCAGCAACACCGGCAAGATCCGAGCGCTGTGATATTGGCCGACGAGTTCCAAGGCCGCGACCGGTTCCAGTCCGCTGTAGTGAATGATCATCCAGCGATCGACCATCTCAAACGAGTTAGCGAGCCAATTCGTCACCCACAGCCAAAAGGCAAACGGCGCGAGCTTGACCGTCAAGCTGTGATAGCTCAGCGCCTCGCTCGGTGGCGGCAGTTCGCGCCAGACCCGGGCGATCACGATGCTCGCTCCGGCGGCAGTCACCAACGACGCAACGCCAAAGCCGATCACAACACTCTCCGGCCCGGCCTGCCAACCCCAGAGCAACCCCACCGACACCGCGGCGTACAGCAGCGTCTGCACGAGCTGCATCTGCGAATTGACGCGATACATCCGCAATGCCGTGAGCAGCGAATTGAGAAAGTTGAACGCGATCACGGCCCCCAGCGACGCAGCGATGAGCCACATCAAACTGGTGCTCTCGACGCGACCAAATAGCCATCGGCCGACCGGCTCGCGGAACACGGTCAATAATGCGATCGCGAGGCAACTCAGACCGACAGACATGCCGGTTACCCGAGCGAGAAACGTGCGGAGCTGACCTCGCTGCCGAAAGTGGTCGACATACCGTCCAAAGCTGCCCGGCAGGCCGAGCACCGCCAGCGGAGCGGCGAGCATCAGAAAGTTGAAGGCC
>JAEUIL010000021.1 GCA_016794255.1 Planctomycetaceae bacterium
ATAGAATGATTGGTGGTGAGTAAATCAGACGTCGACTCGATTTGTCTGCTTCGACTAACTACCAACCGCTAGTAGCTCGGCAATTAGCTCTGTGTCCTCTGCGTCTCTGTGGTTAATCTTCCTCGCCTGTCATATGACCAATGGACGCACGGAGGTTGCATTGCGAAACGTTATTCAGGCATTGGGTGTGTTGATTGTGCTGCTGGCGCTGGCGCCGCTCATGGCTCAAGTGCCTCCCACGCCGCGCGGCGAGACGGCGGCACCGGCCAAAGCGCCGTCGGCCACGTCGCGCGCGACCTTTCTTGATTTGGTGAAAGCCGGCGGTCCCATCGGCCATACGATCATCGTGCTGAGCGTGATCGCCGTGGCGCTGGTGATTGACTATGCCCGATCGCTGCGGTCGGCGGTGTTCATGCCGCCGGGATTGGCCGACCGAGTACGCGAGTTGTTGCAGGCAGGCCAAGGGGGCGCGGCGGTTCAAGAATGTCAGTCGCGTCCGAGCGTTTTGAGCAACGTCATCAAAGCCGGGCTGCTCGAACTCGACGGCGGTTGGTCCGCGGCCGAGAAAGCGATGGAAGAAACGCTCGCCGACCACTCGGCCCAAAACGTCCGCAAGGTCGAGTATCTGTCCGTGATCGGCAACATCGCGCCGATGCTCGGACTGCTCGGCACGGTGACCGGGATGATCACGGCCTTCAAAACGGTTGCCGAGACCCAGGGTGTGGCTCGCGCGGCAGATTTGGCGACCGGCATTTACGAGGCGCTCGTGACCACGGTCGAAGGGTTGCTCGTCGCCATTCCGGCGCTCGCCGTGTTTGCGTTGTTCCGCAGTCGGGTCGATCAGTTGATCTCGGAAGTGGCCGGCGCGGCGCAACATGCGTTCGCCCCGTTACGCCGAGCCCGGGTGGCTGCCGCGACGCGCACGGGTGCCAAGCCGCCGCCGCTCGAAGGATCGGGCTCATGAAAGTTCCTCGCGGCACGACCGGATCGCTCGAGTTCAACATGACGCCGATGATCGACGTCACGTTCCTGCTGATCATTTTCTTCATCACGGCCAGCCATCTGTCGCAGCAAGAGGTGCAGTTTCAACTCGATCTGCCCCAAGCGGCGACGGGACGCGATCCGACCGACAACGAGACGCCGCGGGTGACCGTGCATGTGCTGCCCGACGGTGAGGTGCATTTAGGTAGCGAGAAGATCGGCGGCGACGAGTTGGCCCGACGGCTGCGATTCGAGCACGACAAGCAACGTCGCGCAGGCCAGGATCTCGAAATCCGCATCCGCGCCGACCGTGCGGTCGACTATCAAGTCGTCGAGCCCGTGTTGGTCGCGTGTGCCGAGGCGGGAGTGTGGAAGGTGTCGTTTGCGGTGGTGAGGGGGGAGTGAGAGGGAAAGTGTTTGGTGTTTGGTGTTTGGTGTTTGGTGTTTGGTGTTTGGTCAAATCGAAACCCAAGGATTGAAACGCAATGCAGTGCGTCCTCTCGTTCCAAACACTAAACAC
>JAEUIL010000033.1 GCA_016794255.1 Planctomycetaceae bacterium
CTGCGTCATGATCAGAGCCTTGCGCTACTTGGGTCTTGCCATGAGGTGCCAAGCTCCGATTCATTTTTCATGCCAAGGAGGTTGTGCGGGAATAGTCGGGCCACGCCTTCGTCGCAAAAGCCTCACAAGAAGCCGCATTGGTCTTCGCGAGCGCGAATTGATTCATTCGCAATCAGCTAGCCCGAGGCGGTTTCGCCGCCGAGAATGGGCAGCACATGGCCGGTAATGAAGGCTGAGTCGCCGCTCGACGCGAAAAACACATACGCCGGAGCGATTTCGTCGGGCTGCGCGGGACGTTTGAACTTCGTTTTCTCGCCGAAATGGGCGGTCTTCTCGGGACTTAAGCCCGGGTCGGCCGGATTGAGCGGCGTCCACACGGGGCCCGGTGCTACGGCGTTGACCCGAATCCCTTGCTCGACCAAGTTCTGAGCCAGGGCTTTGACAAACGCGTTGATCGCCCCTTTGGTCGACGAGTAGTCGAGCAATTGTTCGCTACCGAACAGCCCGGTCTCGGAACTGGTCACGATGATCGACGAACCGCGTTTTAAATGCGGCATCGCGGCTTTGACCAAGTGAAACATCGCATGCACATTCGTCGCGAACGTCCGATTCCATTCCTCGGTCGTGATCTCCTCGAGCGACGGCTTACGCGATTGATGCGCGGCATTGCTCACGAGCACATCGAGCTGACCGAACTGGTTCACGGTTTGTTCGACCAGATCGGCGCAGACCTGCGGATCGGTGAGATCGCCCGGTAACAAGAGACACCGGCGACCCGCGGTCTCGACGTGCCGGCAAGTCTCGTCGGCATCGACCTGTTCCTCGGGCAAATAGTTGATCGCGACATCGGCCCCCTCACGAGCAAACAGCACCGCCACCGAGCGACCGATGCCCGAGTCGCCGCCGGTGATGAGAGCGACTTTGCCGTTCAACTTTTCGGCCGGTCGATACTGGGCACCCTCGAACTGCGGCTTGGGTTCGAGATCGGCTTCGAGCCCGGGTTGATCGAGTTTCATGGCCGGAAACGGAGGTTTCGGGGGTTCGACAGCGGCGGCAGAACTTTCAGCGTGCGAGGCCATGACCGGAGCTCCAGCGAGAGGAAATCGTTGTCGTAACTTGCGAGCAACTCACATACCGTCGGGCATCATGGGCCCCGCTTGCGAAAGCACAGTTGCCAGAAGCGGTCGAGGCAACAGCTGCGCGCTCGGCCGAGCCATTCAAAACCGGCTTGCGTGAAGAGTTGTGCGAGCACGGCGTGACTCGTGCCGTCGCGGCCGGCGTCGAACATGGCCAGTCCGCCGGGACGCACGACGCGGCGGCATTGCTCGACCACCCGCGCGGTTGCGGTCCGATCGAAGTGGCAACCGAACGCTCCCACGGCGTTCACCAAATCGACGCTTTGGCCGGGGATGCGTCGGCCGTGCTCGTCGGTCCACGCATCGAGCACATCTTGCACTTGAAATTGCACAGGCGTCTCGTGCCCCTGGCCATCGACAAACGTCCGGCGGCGCGCCGCGGCGATGAATTGGTCCTCGGCGTCGATCCCCAAGATTCGCGAGCCGGACGAACAGTAATAGGCCAGCACCGCGGTCGAGTCACCCACGCCACAACAGAGATCGATCGCCGTGACCGGCTCGCGCGGCAGTCGGCCATTCAGATTGCGAGGAATTGTCCGCCAATTGGCCCAGGCCTGCCGAGCGTTGATCGCGTGAAAGTCGTCGAGCCCGAGCGCTCGATAAACCGCGCGGATGTCAGCACTCTGCAACTTCCGGATGTTCAACCGGCGACCGGTGCGAAGCAAGAACTCTCGCACCATCGTGCGCACGCAGGTCGGCACAATCGCGTAACCGGGGCCATGCTCACGCGCCGCTCGCGTAATCGTGATCTCGTCGAGTTCAAGCAGCCGATCTCGTTTCACGGTCCCCGGCATGGTGCGGAGTGCCGACGAGCGGCGTTCCGGCTGCGTCACCGCGAACGGCTCGGCATTGACGACCAGCGACACACACGCCTCGACGAGTCCCTGCACCATGCTTCTACTCCTTCTTGCAGATGTAGTCGCATCCTGCTCGTGCAAACGCTATTCCGTAGATGAAGGAATCGAAAGCTGTTCACTTCGCTCGGAATGAGACGCGCGGGCGGGTCGCCGATCTCGACGCGATCAGGTCGATGCCCGACGAACCAACAATGCGCTCGATCGTGCTCAGCGTGACGATGCCACTCAGCCGGTCACACCGCTTTGAGCAGCTTCAGAATCTTTGCGCTTAACCGTTGTTCGATCTGCGGCAATTCGCGCCATGGATCGCGTCGCCCGGCGAGAAACTCGCTCACGTTTTGCACGGTGATCGTCGCGGGACCGGCGAGTTGTTCGAGCTCGCGCCACGATAGCGGCCACGAGATCGGGGCCCCTTGCCGAGCGCGGGTCGAATATGGAGCCACGGCGGTCGCCCCGCGGTCGTTGCGCAAGTAGTCGACGAAAATCTTGCCCCGCCGCGCCGCTTTGGAAGCAGTTGCAATGTACCGATCGGGTCGCAACTGTGTCAGGGTCGTAGCCACGGCGCGACAGAAGCTCTTGACCGTCTTCCAATCGTGCCGCCGGTCGATGGGTACGACGATATGCAATCCCTTGCCACCGGTGGTCTTCACAAAACTCGTGAGTTCCAGTTGTGCGAGCAATTCCCGCATCTCCAAGGCCGCGGCGATCACCTGTTTCCACGGCACGCTGGCATCGGGATCGAAGTCGAACACCAATCGATCGGATCGTTCGATCTTGTCGGCGCGAGCTCCCCAGACATGCAGCTCCAACGCGCCGAATTGGATCAGAGCGAGCAGACCGGCGAGATCATGCACGACGAGATACGTGTCCGGGCCTGATGATTCTTCAACCTCGATGCGCGTGACCGAATCGGGCAACCCCTGCGGCGGATGCTTTTGATAGAAACACTCGTGGTCGACCCCTTCGGGACAGCGCACGAGGCTCAACGGACGTTCGGCGACATGCGGCAAGATCCACTCGGCAACACGGGCGTAGTACAAGGCCAGATCGCGCTTGGTGATCCCCTGCTCGCGATAGATCACGCGGTCAGGGTGAGTCAACCGCACGTCGGCCGGAAGTTCGACCGGTTTCTCGCGGCGAGATTTTGAAGCACGCGCGGACATGGGTTGGCTCACGAACGGTGATGATGGACGATGGTTCGAGCGGTTAAACCTTACTGACTGCGCGGGGCGCTTCGCGTTTCACCTCGCGGGCTGGTTTGTCTTCGCGCAGTCCTTCAAAGGCGGCTTGGCGCAACAATCCGTCCTCGGTCCAGTTGTTGAACTTGATCTGAGCGACGAGTTCCGGCCGCACCCAACGCACGCCGTGCGCCGAGCGTCGACCGGCCCAATCGGCAAACGGCGAACGCTTCTGTTCGAGCTTGAGCAGGCGGCGGTGCAACTCGCGCAACAATTGCGTATCAAATCCTGTGCCGACGCGACCGGCGTAGTGCAGTTTGCCGTCGGGTGTGTAGTGGCCGACGAGCAGCGCTCCGAACCCGACACGCGAGCCCTCGGGCCGCGTGAATCCGCCCACGACCATCTCCTGCGCCTGACGACATTTCACTTTGACCCAATCGGCCGTGCGACCCACCTGATACGGCGCGGCCACGCGTTTGGAGATGATCCCTTCGAGACCCGCGCTACACGCCTGCTGATGGAACTCGTCGCCGTCGCCGAGCAGGTGTTCGCTCAGACGAATCAAGCCGGGAGACTTTTCGTTCGCAGGAACGATGGTTTGCAGCATACGCTTGCGATCCAGGGTCGAGGCGTCGACGAGCGACCAACCGTTGAGATGCAGCAGGTCAAACACGTAGTAGATCAGCCGCTCGCGCTTGCCGGCTAAGCCGAGGGTTTGTTGCAGTAGCTGAAAATGGCTCACGCCATGCTCGTCGAGCACCACGACCTCGCCATCGAGCACCGCCTCATCGACCGGCAGCAACGCGGCGGCCTCGGCCACGGGAAGCATTCGATCGGTCCAATCTTGTCCGCGGCGACTGATGAGCCGGGCGCGGCCACCCTCGATGCGACAGAGCATCCGATAGCCGTCGAACTTCAGCTCGTGCAACCAAGCCTCGCCACGCGGCGGTGCCGTGACCAACGTCGCGAGCTGCGGTTGCCGCGGCACCCGGAGCGGGGCGCGTTTCACCCCCGCGAGCGATTGCCACGGACTCGCGGTTTCGTCGTCTGTCGTTTTGCGCCGGCTACGCGCAGACGTCTTGCCAGTATTCGCTTTGCGCGGAGCGCGTTTCTTCGTGGGGCGCTTGGCCGACGCAGTCTTGATGGCACGGCGACGTGGTTTCGCACCGCGGGCAATCTCGTCCACCGTGCGACGGGTCTTGGCGCTGTTCGGCTGGCGGGTCAAGACATCGTCGTCCGTGGCGAACTCGTCGCGCTCTTTGATCAATAGCCATTGCGGCTTCGTCGACTTGCCTCGGTCCCGCGCGAGCCGCACGAGCATGAATCCGCCGCGCAGTTTTTTGCCGGCGAGCGTTAGCTTCAGCTTCCCCGCGCTGAGCCCCGCGGCCGCGTCGCTTTGCGGTTCCCAATAACCGGTGTCCCACACCATGACGGTCCCGCCGCCATATTCGCCTGCCGGAATCGTCCCTTCAAAGTCGGCATAGTCCAGCGGATGATCTTCGACCTGTACGGCCAACCGTTTCTCGCTCGGATCAAGGCTCGGGCCTTTGGGGATCGCCCAACTTGCGAGCGCACCGTTGATCTCGAGGCGAAAGTCATAGTGCAAATGACTCGCAGCGTGCTTTTGCACCACGAACTGGAGTCGGGTCGACTTGCGTTGGCGAGCGCCGCGCGGCTCGGCTGTCTTCGTGAAGTCGCGTTTGCGTTCGTACTCGCGTAAGGTCGCACGTTTCATCGGTGTCACCTTAGAGAAATTGCTAACCTGCGGCGCGCTTGGCTGAACCGTTCGAGGCCAGGGCTTCGAGTCGACGGAGCAGGTCGACCTCTTCGCGTCGCAAGCCGGTGCGACTTCGGGCGGATGGCAATCTCCGCCGCGAGCGCCGGCCGGCGAGTAAGGCTTCGTAATCGGCAAGAATCTGCGGGTGGATATAGCACTTGCGACAGACCGCGACGGTGTTGTTAAGCTTGCTGGCCACGGCTTTGACGGTGGCGGTGATTGTGGCCTTGGCGGCGGTCGCCGAGCGCGGCGGCTCTTCGCGCGCGAGAAGTTGAGCGGCCAAGACGGTGCCAGTCCACGTGCGAAAATCTTTGGCGGTCACCTCAGCCCCGCTGATCTCGCGCAGGTAATCGTTCACGTCCTGCGAGCGGATCGTGTGTCGCCGGCCGTCGTCATCGCGATATTGAAACAGTTCGCTGCCGGGCAGATCGCGACATTGACGCACGATGCGGGCGATCCGCGCGTCGTCGATATCACACTCCACCGGCTGCCCGCTCTTGCCGCGAAACCGCAGTCGTAGCGAGCCGCCCGTGGGCTGCGCGTGCCGATCGCGGAGCGTCGTCAACCCAAACGAGCCATTGGTTTTGGCGTATTCTTCGTTGCCGACGCGGATGGCGGTGGTTTCCATCAGGCGCACGATCGTGGCCAAGACTCGTTCGCGCGAGATTTTTGTGCCCGCCAGATCACGTTGTACGCGGCGACGGACGCGTGGCAAACAAGCGCCGAACACGAGCATGCGGTCGAACTTGGTCTCGTCGCGGACCCGCCGCCAATCGTCGTGATAACGATACTGCTTGCGGCCGCGCGCGTCATGACCCGTGACTTGCAGATGACCCTGTGCGTGAGGGCAGATCCAGACATCAGTCCACGCGGGAGGAATCACGAGTGCTCGGATGCGGGCGAGCGTGGCCGGATCGCGGATCGTTCGACCGCGGGAACTCACGTAGCGAAACCCTTGTCCGCGCCGCTCACGTCGGATGCCGGGTTGATCGTCTTGCACGTAGCGCAGTCGCGCCGATCGTGCAGCGCGCGTGGCGACGTCTGTCGACAACGCACGATCTGATTCGGCTCGACGATTTGCTCTGACGCGGCGCATGGCAGACCCTCCCGACACGATGCAGACTCAGCAGCTCACGCGCGGCGGCGTTTGGCCGGGCGACCGGTTCCGCGCCGCGAGGGCTTCTTGGCCCCCTTGCGCTGGCCCGAGCCGGTCGACTTGTGCCGCTCGACACTCTTGCGCAGGGCATCCATGAGATTGATCACGTCGGGTTGTTCCTCTTCCTCGACGGGTGCGACGACCTTGCGGCCGGCGAGCTTCGCCTCGATCAGTTCTTTGACTTTGGTCGCGTAATGATCGACGTACTCCCCGAAATCGAAGTTGTCTTCGCTCCAGCTATCAATCAATTGCTCGGCCAGCTTCAGCTTTTTGTCGGCCGAGCGAACGGCAACCAGTTCTCCCACGACTTCCTGCGGCGAGCGAATCTCGGCCGTGTAGTTGAGCATGGCCATGTTCAACACGTCTTCATAAGGTCGCACGACGACGACCTGCTCCTTGCCGGAAAATACGACTTGGCCGAAGCCATAGCGTTGTTGATTGGCCAGCGCCCGAGCGAAAATGGCGTATGGCTCGCGGGCTGCGTTGCCGTCGGGAGTGAGATAGTACATGCGGCCATCGAAGTAGATCGGATCGAGTTCGTCGGGCGAGATGAACGTCTCGATCGTGAGTGCCTTCTCTTCATCGGTGCGGAGTTCATCGAGCTCGATCTCGACGTATTTGCCCTTGGCATACTCGTAGCCTGAGACGATCTCGCGATTGTCGACCGCGCCATGCTTGGGGCACTCTTTCTTGTAATGAATGCGGCTATGGCACTTGGCATGCAGCTGATGAAACGCGACAGTATCGCCCTCGCGCGAATGCGCGTTGATCGCTTGGACGGCGAAACTCACAAGACCGAACCGCAGAATGCCTTTCCAACCGCTGCGTGGTCCGTGGGACTTGGTGGGGGCCTGCTTTGTCTTGCGCGGCATGGGTGGGCACCTCGGCAGGAATTTTTCCGACGGAGGTGGTGCATATCGCGTGCCGGGGCCATGAAACGAGAGAACGTGAGCGGTCGTCAACACAACCGCGGAGAGAAGTGGTCGAACCAGAGATGCCCGTGGTACGGAATAAACCCACACTCAGCACGCACGAACCGAAACGCGTCTCACTCACGATGTGTCTTAACGATTGTGTCGATTTTAGCGAGTTTTTGCCGGTAAATTCTCGCTAATCGCGTCTTCCGCCTCAGCTTTCCCTAATTAGCATGGATCGTAGGGCACTCGCCCAAACACGCGTTGCGTCAACGTTTCTCTACTGAGGATTCAACCATGACTCGCTTCACCATGCTCGCCTTGGTTGGTGCGTTGACGGCAAGCGCCGTAAGCGTGCCGGCCTGGGCTCAAACCGATCTGCAAGTTCCCGATCTCCGCTCGCCGGTGCGATCGAGCCCCAACACGATCAACCCCGCGCCGATCATCGGCCACGGGGCTGCGACCGGCACGATTCCGGTCCCGATGTATCACGGTCAGCCCGTGCAAACGCCCACGCCCAACTATGGTGGCGCGATCCATGTGCCGGCTGCCGGTGGTGTGCGCATTCAAACTCAAGTGGTTCAGCCGCAGGTGATCACCGGCGTGCAAGTGATCGATGCCGGCAAGGTCGACAATCGCGTGCCGGCCAATCAGCCGGGTGCCGTCGTCGTGCCGCAAGCTCCGGTCGTCGAACGTCGCACCAAGCATGATGCCGAGTACTACTACAACCAACCGTATGTGGACGAACGTGGCGTCGAATATGCTCGCGAGCGGAAATACACCAACCCGTGTTGGGTCATGCAGTCGGGCCACGACGGTAAGGGTGTGGCGCTGGCTCGCTCGCGCGATGACGATGACCGACCCGGCTACCGCGCTCGCCGCGCCAGCTACCGCGGTTACGATGACGATGATCGTGGTTACGCTGCCAATCGCTACGACCGTGGCGGCCTGCGAGACTTGGTCGATGCCGAAGACGACCTCGTCTATCACCGCGAGCAACTCATTCCGTGGAAGTACACCAAACACGATGGCGTGGGTCTGTATCGGCCCTGGATGTACAACGTGAAGTGGAACTACTGGTACGGCTGCAACTATCGGCCGTTCGTGCCGGGCGTACCCGATCGCTATAGCCCGATCATGACCGAGTACGGCCTCTACCCGCGCGGCAATGTGTCGGGCGGCGTGATGCCCGTGAGCGCTGCGATGCCCGTGGCTCAACCGGTCGTCGATAGCACGCTGGCTTATGGTGCTCAGATGGCTCCGGTGCAAGCCGGCGCGGTTTACTCGCAACCGGTAACGTACGCCCATAGCTACGGCTATCAAACGCAGCCGTATGGTCACGGCATTCACCCGGGCTTCGACGATGTCAGCTATCGCCCGCGGCATGCCGGTTCTTACTCGCCATACGTCGGGCCATATGGTTTCGGCGGACGCTTTAACTATGGCTACGGCCCCTACAACTATCAGTGGTCGGGCGGCTACAGCGGCTTTGGTCGCACGGGCAGCTTCAACTACTGGCTGCCGCAGAGTGGCTTGCAGTACTAGCATGCGAATCTGCCGGTCGCGCCATGATTGACGTCAATCGTGGCCGACCGGCATGACGATACCCTTGCATAAGGGCCGATGACTTCTCGCGGTCATCGGCCCTTTTTTCGTGGACTGGAATCGATGCCGGGGGATGGGACCATGCGACGGATGCGGTTGGTGATCTGCGGCGTTTTGGGGTCCCTGGCGCTCAGCAACGCCGGGTGGTCAGCCGGTGTGTTTTGTGGTCAGCCGAAGACGTTCGACTATCGGCCCGCCACGAACCACTATGTGATCGTGCAGCCGACGCCGATCGAACGCGTGCCGTGCACGCAACCCCATCGCCCCTGCACCTGGCCCATCACGCATCACGCGGCCGATCCGTATCCTTACGGTTGGTTTGGTGCCCGACCAAAAGCGCAGCCCGCGCGTACCGGCAGTTACTACGGCGACTATCGCGATTACCAATGGAATCGCACGCCGTAAGGGACGTTGAGCACGCGTCTCGCGTGCCTTGAGCTTCCCAGGTCAAGCGACTTCAACCTGTCGCGCAACCCATTGAAGCTGGGCACTCTCTCGCCGCTACGCAGTCACGCCTGGTTCATCCCGGCACGCGAGACGCGTGCCCAGCGGGGATTATCGTGAGTAGCCGATGAAGAAGCTGAAGTTCTGCACTTGGTCGCCGTCGGCGTTGTTGACCGGAGCCGAGAAGTCGAGCGCAATCGGAGCCGGGCCCATGGCCGGAATCGTCACGCGTAAACCGGCACCGAGCGCCACACGGAATGAATCCGCGTTCAACTTCACGCTCTGTTCGACCGTACCAAAGTCGCAGAAGACCACGCCGCGGAGCATGTCGTCGGCCGTGATCGGGAACAGATACTCGACCGAGTTCACCCATTGAAAGCGACCACCGATCTGCACACCGCCCACCAGCGGCGTGACGCCACGGAACGCAAAACCACGCAACGACGAGAAACCACCGGCAAAGTAATTCTCATAAATCGGCGTGCGCGTGCCGCTGATGCCCAAGTCGGTCGAGAGCGACAACACGTGGCGACCCGAGCGGTCGGGACGTTCGTGCAGCAGGAAATACTGCCGGCCTTCGAACGTGCCGCGCGGATAGTCGAACGAGCCGATCGCCTGTTCAAAGCCGAGTTTGACGTAGTGCCCTTGTGTGGCCAAGAACGTGCTGTCGCGCGTGTCGTGAATGATATCGAGACCGAACGCATACAACGCGTTGTCACCCACCGCATCTTGCAATTGTTGCGGCGTTGGCACCGTCGGGTTGCTGATGTTCACGTTCTCGCCGCGGAAGTACATCGAGCCCGACAAGTCAGGCGTCAATTGCCGACCTAATCCAACACGGCCACCCAAGCGGCCTTCGGTCCAGTCTTGATAGAAGCGGTTGAAGTAGAACGCGCTCATGCTCAGACTGTATGGCGTGTCCAAGAAGTACGGATCGCGATAGACGACGCTATAGCGCGACACGACTGTGCCCGGAATCGCTTCGATGCGGAACTGCTGACCACCGCCGCGGAACGCTGTGCCGTTGCGAATGTCTTCCCACGAACGCGGCACGCGCCGCCAATCGAAGTTCTGTTCGTCGATGAGCACCTGGCCCACGACACCGGCGTTCGAGTTCACACCCACGCCCAACTGAATACGGCCGGTCTGCGTCTCTTGTACCGAGGCGATCACGTCGATCGGCCGCGTCGGTTCGAGATAGCCGTCGCTGTCGCCACGCGAGAACGGGCCGTTGGGCTCGTACAGATCACCTTGGGTCACGCCCGGTCCTTGCGGTGGAGCATACGGCTGCGCTCCATAAGCCGGCGGCGGAATCTGATTCGGCTGCACCGCGCCATTGGGGGCGAATTGCGGTTGGCCGAAGTTCTGGTTTGCGTAGCCACCTTGCACCGCCGGTGCGCCGTAAGCGGCCGGAGGTTGTGCGGCGGCGGGCTGACCATACGCGGGCGGCGTGTATTGCTGCGGCGCGTACTGCGGCTGAGTGCCGTAGGCCGGCGTGCTCGGCGGTGGTGTATAGGTCGAGCCCGGTTGGTAACTCGGTGCTGCCTGAGGATACGCGCTTTGCGGATAGGTGTTCTGCGCCACCTGATTCCAAGCTGGACTGGCGCTCGCGCCATTCAAGCGACCCGACAGACTGTCGGGACCCGTGCGACCAAGCGGCACCTGACCGACGTTCACCGGGCTCTGGGCTCGATAGTTCACCGCAGGTCGATTCAGATGCTCAACTTTGCGTAGCTCTTCGTCCTGATCGCGACGCACGTCGGGCCGCAGTCGACCGTTGAATTCGAGCACTAACTCGCGCTCGCTGTCAGGACTTTGCCCACGGAAGTTGCCGCCGCGCGGACCGGCACGTCCGCCGGATGGACCACCGGGCGGATTTGGGCGATCGGGCCGTTCGGCAAACTCGGCGTCTTCGAGCGCTGGATCCTTGAACACGATTTTCGGCGCGACACCCTGAGCCGGATCGCTGAGGAACAAACCCGACGCTTTCAACCGCCGCTCGCTATCTCTCAGCTCGCGAATATCGGCCACCTGACCGGGATATAGCGAGATGCGGTTCAAGACCGTGTTGCGCCGCGTGCGCGGATTCTCGCCTTCGATCTTCACGTCGATCCGGCCGATGCGGTAACGCGCACCCTCGTCGATGCGATAGACCAAGTCGAGTTCGCCCGGCTGTTCCATGAACTTTGTGCCCGGCTCGACCGCGGCAAAGATATAACCCACGCTGCCGAATGCATCTTCGATCTGGCGCACGTCGGCGTTGAGCGTTTCGCGGTCGAAGTATTCGCCCGAGTTGAGGTCGAGCTTCGCCATCAGCTCTTCAGTGCCGATCTTGGTGTTGCCCACGATCTGCACGTTGCGAATCTTGTAACGCGGGCCTTCGTCAATGACGAACGTCAGCGTGATCCAATCGCCGTCGGGATCGACTTTGATTTCACGACCAATACGAGCACGGAAGAACCCGAGCCCGCGGTAATAGCTCGTCAGCCGATCGACATCTTCGTCGACCTTCACGCGATCGAACTCACCTTTGAACAGCATCAGGATCGGCGTCTTCGATTGCACCTGCGTTCGCAGCCGAGCGTCGGTCGCGATCGTGTTGCCGATGAAGTCGACCTTCCAAATCGATTGCTTCTGACCTTCGTTGATCAGGAACACGGCCCCTTGATCGCCGGGCCGATCACCTTCGAACACCGTGACCTTGGCGTGCGGAAAGCCCTTCGAGCGATAAAACTCTTCGAGCTTGCGCGCCGCTTCGGTGACCATGAACGGGTCGGCGGCGTCGCCACCCTTGAGATTTGTTTGCTTGTCGAGCGAACGGTCACGGATCGAGTTGCCGACATACTTGACGTACTTGAGCGTCGGACGCTCGACCACGCGGAAGATGATGACGCGGCCACCCTTGGGTCCGGTCTGATACGAGACGTCGACCGTCACAAACCGGCGCATCGCGATCAGCCGCCGCACGTCTTCTTCGACTTGTTCCTTATCAAACGGCCGATCGGCGCGGGTCTTGATTTGCTGCTGCAACTCGCGAACCGTGACCGATTGATTGCCCAGGATTCGCACGTCCTCGATG